>NZ_RKHR01000009.1 GCF_003752585.1 Sinobacterium caligoides | reverse complement strand
GCGCTGTCGGCATCGATATCGCTGGAGACCATCTGGCCGCTGGTGGAGAGGGTCGGGTCGTCGTCTTCGGTGACACTGCCAGTGATCTGGCTGCTACCTTCGATCACGGGCACATCGTTGGTGCCGGTGACGGTGACGGTGACGATCTCGGTAGTGATGCCGCCCTGGCCGTCGTCAACTTGGACGGTGAAGCTCTCGGTGAAGGTATCGCCGGCACCGAGCTGCTGTACCTGGCTCTCGCCGTTGTCGATCTCGTAGGTCCACTCACCGGTGTTTTCGTCAATAGCGAGGCTGCCGAGATTAGTGTTGCTCGGGTCTGCGATGACGCTCCAGGTGTGATCGTTAAGGCCGCCGAGACTATCGTCGGCATCGACATCGCTGGACACCATCTGACCGCTGGTGGTGAGGGTAGAAGCGTTATCATCTTCGACGACGTCGCCGGTGAGCTGGCTGCTGCCTTCGATCACAGGCACGTCGTTGGTGCCGGTGACGGTAACGGTGACGATTTCAGTGGTGATGCCGCCCTGGCCGTCGTCGACCTGAACAGTAAATTGCTCTTCGAAGCTCTCGCCGACACCGAGTTGCTGCACCTGGCTTTCGCTATTGGCGATCGTGTAGGTCCATTCGCCAGTGTCTGCGTCGATGCTCAAGCTACCGATGTTGCTGCTGCTCGGATCCGTGATGACGCTCCAGCTGTGGTCGTTGAGACCACCGGTGGCGCTGTCGGCATCGATATCGCTGGAGACCATTTGGCCGCTGGTGGTGAGCGTCGTGGTATCGGCTTCTTCCACCACGTTGCCAGTGATCTGGCTGCTGCCTTCGATCACGGGCACATCGTTGGTGCCGGTGACGGTGACGGTGACGATCTCGGTAGTGATGCCGCCCTGGCCGTCGTCAACTTGGACGGTGAAACTCTCGGTGAAGGTATCGCCGGCACCGAGCTGCTGTACCTGGCTCTCGCCGTTGTCGATCTCGTAGGTCCACTCACCGGTGTTTTCGTCAATAGTGAGGCTACCGAGATTAGTGCTGCTTGGGTCTGCGACGACGCTCCAGGTGTGATCGTCGAGGCCGCCGAGACTATCGTCGGCATCGACATCGCTGGACACCATCTGACCGCTGGTACTGAGGGTAGAGGCGTTGTCATCTTCGACGACGTCGCCGGTGAGCTGGCTGCTGCCTTCAATAACGGGCACGTCGTTGGTACCGGTGACGGTGATCGTGATGACCTGTGTCGTCTTGCCATCTTTCAAGCCGTCATCGACTTGTACAATAAAGCTTTCTTGGAAAGTCTCGCCGACGCCGAGCTGCTGCACCTGGCTGTCGCTGTTGGCAATCTGGTAGACCCACTCGCCACTGGCGGGGTCGATTGAAAGATTGCCGATATTGCTGTCGTTGCCGTCGATGACGCTCCAGGTGTGACTGCCTAGCCCGCCGATGGAACTGTCGCTGTCGCTGGAAACCATCCCCCCCTGGCTGGTTAGCATGTCACTGCTATCTTGGCTGACATCTTCGTGAACGTCGCCGAAAGTGACGCTACTGCTCTCGATAATAGGCTGTTCGTTGGTGGCGACGATAGTGACGGTGATGGTTTCAGTGGTGACGCCACCGTGGCCGTCGTCGACACTGACGACGAAACTTTCTTCGAAGGTTTGGCCGGTACTGAGGTGAAGTATCTCTGCCGCGTTCTTGTCGACTTGGTATGACCACTCGCCGGTATCAGGGTTGATGGTTAATTCGCCGACACGGTTGTCACCGTCGACAATCGCCCACTGATGATTAGTCTGACCACCGATACCCGTATCGGTATCGGAAGACTGTAGTTGTCCGCCGGTCTGTAATATCGTCTCTGCTGTGTCGGCCTCGACGTAGCCTGAGAGGGTACTTTCGGCATCGATGAACGGCGCATCGTTACTACCTGTTATGGTAATCGTGACAGTTTCGGTGGCGACACCACCTTCGCCATCATCGACGCTGACTTGAAACGTTTCTGTCAGCGTTTCACCTTGGCCAAGTTGTTGGACTTCACTTAGGTCGTTGGCGAGACTGTAGTGCCATTGACCGGTAATGGGGTCAATAGTCAGTGTGCCTAGGTTGTCGTTCTCAAGCACCTGCCACCTGTGATCATTGACGCCACCTTGTTGCGCGTCGATATCCGATGACTGCATCTGCCCTGTGCTGGTGAGTGTTGAGCCAAGGGTTTCTTGGTTATCGCTACTTTGTTCTGTCTCGGCCACAGCACCACTGACGACGCTGCTTGCATCAATCACCGGTAGATCGTTGCTACCAGTAATGGTGATGGTGATGATTTCGGTGTTTGAGGCACCAAACCGATCGGTGACGGTGACCGGGTACTGTTCGGTGATCGTTTCACCGGTCGACAAGCTCTCGACGGCGTAACTCTCATTGAGTTCATAGCGCCAAGCGCCGTCTTGGTTGATGAAGAACTGACCGTAGTCACTTGAGTGGTCGGTGAAGGAGATGCTGTGCTGGTCGCTAGCATCGACGTCGACAATGTTGAGCTGGCCGCTGCTGCCGAGTACGTTTGACTCTTCAAGCAGGCCCTCGCTATCACCGACAAACTGTGGCGCATCGTTGGTACCGACAACAGAGACGGTAACCTCAGTGGAGATCACTCGGCCAAAGTCGTCGGCGAAGCTGACTACGAAGGTCTGGCTGAGCACTTCACCGGGGGCGAGCTCCTGGACGTTGAGGTTATCGTTAGCCAGCTCGAAGGACCAGTTGCCGTTGCCGGAAACAGTCAGCTGACCGAACTCACCTTCGCCGTTGTTTTCGACCTGCCATACCGTCGCTCGGCTGGAACCAATGCTGCCCTGGCTGACGAGCATGATGTCTTCTTGCGCCTGGCTGCTGTTACCACCCTTGAGGACTTCGGCGGCAGGTAGATTATCCTCTTCGAGAAAGTCGAAGGGGGTACTTTCTGGTGCTTCAGTATCGAAGCCAGCAGTGGCCTCGCTGAATACGGTGGCGTTGATTAAATCTTGTTGGCTGCTATTGCTGCGACGGTTGACCAGCTCTTCTTCGCTGACCTCGGACTGCTCTTCCTCGTCGACGACTAACTCATCGACCACTTCCTCTTCAGCTTCAGTCTCTAACGCTTCCTCGCTTTTGGATTCGTCGTCGAGCTTTTCTTGCTTCTCGTCAGCTAGCGCTTCTTGCTCTTTGGCTAGAGCCTTGGCATCGTCGGTATCTGCATGTTGATCGGCAATAGTAGTCTGATCGCTGTCACTGGGTAGAGTCTTCGTTAGACCCTCAGTGCTTGCGTTATTAGACTGCTTGGATGTTGTCACATCTGACTGATCTGTCGTGGTGACGGTCTCAGAAAGCTCAGGATGTTTGTCAGTTGCCATGCGTTCTTCTCGAAATTAGCCTAGTTGTTAGTACGCTATCTGATGATTAAATCACCAAATGAGCAGTGGGTCACAAGAAAACCTGTGCCATATTATCAACATTACAAATACATCAATCTTTCGGGGAAAAAGACCGATAAATTTTCATGTTGCCTAATGACTTAGAGACGAAAGGGAATAAATACAGAGTATTGTTTAGTCGCTTGTATGCACTGTCAGCTGAACAGCTGGCACTTCGAGGTCTCGGCTCAACCGAGAACGAGCTCTTGTACTGCTAGATCAAGTGGTATCGTCCTGTAAGCTGCACCGTGCTCTCGCGATGAGGGGGCATGGGGGCAGCCGCTATCAATTCAGGGTGATAATATAACATAAGTTGCCCGATTGAGCAAAAATTGAACAACCAGTCTATTTGGTTAATCTGCAGCTATTTGTTAGAGGTCAAGTTATAGCTTTAATGCTTTGATTTTTCGATATTAGTAACCTTTTGGGCTTTTTCCAAGATGGAGTTGTGGTTATTTGCCGCGTTAGCCTTATAATTGCGCTATTTCTGCTGTAGTCGAGTCGCGCTATGACCCGTCTATGCTGACCGCAGCCCCTTTAATGTATTGAGATCAATATGACTGTCCGCACCCGTATTGCCCCATCGCCGACTGGTGAGCCCCACGTTGGTACCGCATATATCGCCTTGTTTAATCAGTGTTTTGCCAAGGCCCATGGCGGCGAGTTCATTCTTCGTATCGAAGATACCGACCAGAGCCGTTCGACGCCGGAATCTGAGCAGGCAATTCTCGACTCGCTAAAGTGGTTGGGGCTCGATTGGGCTGAGGGCCCTGATTGTGGTGGTAGCAAGGGACCATACCGTCAGAGTGAGCGCCGTGAGATCTACGGTGATTACGCTCAGCAGTTAGTCGATAAGGGGCATGCCTTCCATTGCTTCTGTACCTCTGAACGCCTTGATGAATTGCGTGCCGAGCAGACTGCCAACAAACAGCACATCGGTTATGACGGTCACTGTAAGCATCTGAGTAAAGAAGATGTCGCCAGCCGTATCGCTGCCGGCGAGTCTCATGTGGTACGTATGGATATCCCTCGCGAGGGTATCTGTGAAGTGCAGGATATGCTGCGCGGTCAGATCGATATCGAGTGGGCGCAGATCGATATGCAAATCTTGCTAAAAGCGGACGGTATGCCGACTTACCATCTAGCGAACGTAGTTGACGATCACCTGATGGAGATAACCCACGTTATCCGTGGTGAAGAGTGGATCAACTCGGCGCCTAAGCACATCTTGTTGTACCAGTACTTTGGTTGGGAGATGCCGACACTTTGCCACTTGCCGCTGTTGCGCAACACCGATAAGTCGAAGCTATCAAAGCGCAAGAATCCAACGGGCATTCTTTACTACAAAGAGATGGGGTATTTGCCCGAGGCGCTGCTTAACTACTTGGGGCGTATGGGCTGGTCGATGCCGGATGAGCGTGAGCAGTTCACCCTAGCTGAGATGCAAGAGGCCTTCGATATCAAGCGCGTCTCTCTCGGTGGGCCGATCTTTGATACTGAGAAGCTGAACTGGCTGAATGGTCAATGGATTCGCGATCTCAGTGATGACGAGCTGGCGGATAAGCTCACTGAGTGGGCCTTCAACCGTGACAAGCTGATGCAGTTCCTGCCTTATGCCAAGCCACGCATGGAGACCTTTAGCGATTTAGCGCCGTTGGGTAGCTACCTGTTATCCGGTATGCTCAAGCTGAGCGAGGCTGACTTTGGTGCGAACAAATTAGCGTTAGAGGAGCAGATGGAGCTGATGCAGTTTGCCTTGTGGCGTCTAGAAGCTCTGCGCCAATGGCAGCGCGACAGCATATTCGACACCTTAAAAACGCTGGCCGGCGAGATGGATATCAAACTGAAAGACTTCTTGCCGCCGTTGTTTGTCGCCATTGCGGGTACCACTGAATCGATTTCGGTGATGGACTCTATGGTGTTGCTAGGTCCTGATGTCAGTCGTGCTCGTCTGCGTCATGCCATCAACGATACGTTGGGTGGCTTCGGTAAGAAGAAGCTGAAAAAGCTTGATAAAGCCTACGCTCAGCTAGGCTAGCCTCCCGCCGCTATACAGGGGCGTTAGCGTGCATGTTGGCGTCTCTGTAAGTGATGCCGCAGCTGACTCTAGCTCAACTAACGCCTAATTTAGTTTGCTCCTTTCTCCGGCTTTCTCGCAGATTGTGTGTTTATACGTTTTTGCTTGATCTATGTACTTGTGCGTATACTGTCAACATTACAAACGATAAAAGAAGTTTTTGATGAAGCAATTATTGACACCGCTTGTTCTGCCGCTCGTCCTTTTGCCAGTCGCTAGCAGTAGTGCGCAAGATATCGATTATTTTTCTTTCTCCCTTGAAAACGATGTGCTTTTTCAGGAGGACGGCGGCTATACCGATGGTGTTGTTTTCTCCTGGGGGTATCGTGATCAGGCGACGCTCGATGAGAATAACCTGCCGCGTTGGATTGATTGGTTGGCTGATAAGGCGCCGCTAGAGCGCGACGGGCGTCGCTATAATATTGATTACGGCTTCGGCCAGGGTATGCAGACGGCGATCGATATTACGCAAGAAGTGCCGCCAGAAGGAGATGCACCCTACGCCGGCCTGTTGTTGTGGCAGGTGGGTTTGACTAGTTACGAGGAGAATATTGCCGATCATGCCAAGCTCAGTATCGGTATTGTCGGCCCGGCCTCGGGAGCCGAGCAGACGCAGAAGTTTATTCACGAGCTGATTGACTCCGATAAGCCTGAGGGCTGGGACGGCCAGCTGGAGAATGAGTTGGTCTTTCGTGTCGAGGGGAGTCGCAACTGGCGGTTGCAGAGTGTTGCCTTTGATAATGGTACTGAGTTTGATGTGATTGGCGGTGCTGGCGCTGGCGTCGGCAACCTGCGCAGCGATGTGGGGGCTGGTATTAGTGTGCGCTGGGGGCAGGGCTTGGCACAGAGCTTCCCTTTGTCGTCTTTGATACCAACGCGAGCCGGGGATCCTTTAGCGCCGAGTGTTGGCGGTTGGCAGGTTTATGCCAAGCTGGCGGGCAGCTGGGTGGCCAACGAGATCTTTATCGATGGCAATACCTTTAAAGACAGCGCAAGCGTCGATATTATTCACGGTCAGGCCTACGCTACCATTGGCGGGGCGGTGGAGCTTGGTCAGTGGGTGCTGGGGATGACAGTTGTGCGTGGTACAGACCGCTATGAGACGCAACGGGAGGCGACACGCTTCGGCTCTTTTAACATCACTTACGAATTTGATTAAATGCTAAAGACTAGCGACTAAAATGACTATTCGAGCGTACTGTGTCGGGGAAGTCAAACGTGATCTAGTAGAAAGAGTGACTCAGTGCACCGGGTGGCGCTGGTGCCACGGCACGGGTGATTATTTTACGGCAAAGCTATTGACTCGTGCCGGCATTTCTATAGAATGGCGGCGCACACAAGGTAGTGTGTATGTGGGGCCTTAGCTCAGCTGGGAGAGCGCAACACTGGCAGTGTTGAGGTCAGCGGTTCGATCCCGCTAGGCTCCACCAAATTCTAAAAGCCAGCCTTTGCTTTGCAAGGGCTGGCTTTTTTGTTTACGCTTAAAACGATATAAAAATAAATGGAAATAATATGAAGCCAATTGACAAGTCAGTATTAGATCCTGCGGTTAAGCGTATGTTAAAGGCGAAGACCAGGGGTGATAAGGTCGAGTTCGATGATGCAAAGCAAGCAGCAGCATCGGCGCTAGAGGCCGTAAAAAATGTAAACACAGCGACTTATGAGGCGTATAAGCATTGCCTTGATATAGAGTTTTAAGATTTTTTAAGCCGTCTTCTTGGGCGGCTTCTAATCAATTGTGATTTCTGTTTTCTTGATGTCGCGGTAATCGCTCGGATAAATTACCTTTGCTACGCATTCGTCAGTATAGTTAAGTTCGCCAGCCTCTTTTGGCTCTTCACGAAACCTACTTGCATTAAAGTCCTCCCTGATTTATCTACCAAGCCCTGAAGCTAGCTCTTTCAGCTTTAGGTAGCTGATCCATGTGATGATGTTTCTACTGTAAATATGTCTAGGCGTTGCTCTTTTTTATGGCTGACTTAATTGTTCAAAAAAGCAGTAGAGTTTTATTGGTTATATTTTTTTGCTTGATTTCTTTAGGGGGTTTTTAGATAGGCCTGTTTATTTGGAGGTTATTTTGTTTTATTCTGTTCGTTATAGATAGATATTTTTTCTGCGGATTTATAGTCTGTGCAGAGATCTGTCTGTCTTCCTTTCTGCTCTTCGTTAACCTATGTGGCGCTGAAGTTGCCTAAGGGTAGGGCGGATATTGAACGGATTTTTTACTTTTATCTTACAGGGAAGGTCTTTTATGCAACTCTTTGATCAGAAGTATTGGGGTGGTGTCTGTGGTTTTGTGTCGGTAATTCATGGAATATTACTGTCAAAAAATGGCGGTGATGCGTTGGATGGGCTGAGTAAGGATGAGCTGCAATATAATTTGGGCTTGTCTGTCGTGAGTTTTTTAAAGTACGCGAAGCAAAATAAAGAGCTGGCAGATGATATGGTGAATTTTACTCAAACATTTGGCGGCGTGCATGCTAACAAAACGATTGATATATTGATTCGGGAGTGCCAAGTTGCGCTTAGTGCGATCACGGGAAAAGGTAGCACCGATAAGGCAAAAGCGACAGAGGCAGGCTGGGGAATCGCTATGTCTAAGGGGGCGCTAATGGCTTATATTAAATGGATCGGCGCCCAGGCGGTAGAGGTGAAACACCATAGTACGGATTGGAGTCAAGAGAATTTAAGTCGTTATAAAAACAGCGTTTGTGGTGTCGGTACTTTTGCTGATAAAGGGACAAAATATTTAGGGCTGCGACACTGGGTTTACATTAATGAAGATGGCTATATGTACAATTGGGGGGGGCAAACAGAGATGGCAGAGACAGAGGAAGCCCCTTATGAGGACAGTCGTCACGATTATTTAGTGCATGTTTTGAAGCTTGGTTAATGATGTAGTGGTAGAAGTAACCCCCTGGTCCCGATTGCAGCCTGGGGGCGGCAAGAAAGGTGTTGTCTCTTTCCTTGTTAATTCGTTCTCATGTTGAGCTGTTGATCGATAGGATGGTTCTTCAATTAGGAGAGGTCGTTAGGCCTACGATGGCAATAGCTTCGATAGATAATAACTCGATAGTAATGACTATTTGATCCGTAATGTCTATAAAATGCTTATCTAAGCCATCGTATAGGTTGCTGGAATAATAGGTGGGTGTTCAGTAAGTTATTGAAAGGTCAGCTTTCAGTCTGGAAGGCCACTCTCGGTAATATTCTGCAGTAGTGGTTGGAAGGCTGTGATGTTACGCGGAGAGTCTGTGGAGGGTCTAATGCAAGATTTTAAGATAGCGGTCGCCCAAACCACCTCTAAGAAAGGTGATGTTGCCTATAACTTGCAGGAACATGTTAGGGCAATAAAGTGTGCGATGGATAATGCTGCCTCAGTGGTCGTGTTTCCTGAGTTGTCGTTAACAGGTTATGAGCCTCAACTCGCCCAGCAGCTTGCATTAACAAAAGAGGATGCAAGGCTAAAGCCTCTTCAGGAAATGGCTATCGAAGGTAATATCTATGTGGTTGCAGGTGCACCGATAGTAACAGGAGGCAAGCCAGAAATAGGGGCCATCATTTTTTCTCCTGACGGTGATATATCTTCGTACTCCAAAATACACTTACACCCTGGAGAGGATCTGTTCTTTCAGGCTGGGAGTGACTTTAAAATACTGGATATTAAGGGGTATAAAATCGCTATGGCAATCTGCGCCGATACTAATAATGAGGAGCATGTGAAGCATTATGCGGAACATGGAGTGTCAATTTATGTTGCCGGAGTTTTAATCGGCGGCAGCGGCTATGCGTCTGATACTGATAAGCTGGCGTCTTACGCAAGCAAGTACCATATGCTTGTAACTGTCGCTAACCACAATGCTCCAACCGGTGTTTGGGAGCCGGTTGGTAGAAGCGCAGCATGGGATCATAAGGGGCCGTTAGCGGAGGTGGGTGTAGAGGCCAATGCTTTGTTGGTGTCAGCGCAAGTTAATGGTGCATGGACTTCTGAAGCGATAAATATTGAATAGTAACTGATTTTGATTAGTACCCATTGTGACTTGGTTAAAACGTCAATAAAGCGATCAATTGTCGTTAATGAAGTGGCTTAGAGTCTCGCGCTCGCTTTAAGAACTAAAGTGGAAAAATTATGAATAATTTTACAGTTGAGCAGCTAGTAACTGATTACCCTCTGGTAAAAAAACTGATTGCGTTAGAAGAAGTCAGTTGGTTTAACCCTGGCATTACCACGTTAGAGCAAGGGCTACCTCATGTGGGGCTTGATAGTACTGATGTTCAAGGTGCGAGTGATCGATTGGCGCGTTTTGCCCCTTACCTAGTGAAGGTCTTCCCCGAAACAGCGGTAACAGCTGGCATCATCGAATCTGAGGTTGTTGAGATTCCAAAGATGAAAGCGCAACTCGAGCAACTTTTTGGCGGAAAAATTAAGGGCAAGCTACTGCTAAAGAAAGACAGTCACCTAGCGATTTCAGGCTCGATAAAAGCCCGTGGTGGAATTTATGAGGTATTGGTACATGCCGAAAAGCTTGCCATTGAGGCGGGGCTTTTGACGGTGTCAGATGATTACAGCAAGCTGTTTAGTGATGAGTTTAGGGCTTTCTTTAGTCAATACAGTATCGCAGTAGGTTCAACGGGTAACCTTGGTATGTCAATCGGCATGATGAGTGCAAAGCTTGGTTTTACGGTTAGCGTGCATATGTCAGCCGATGCGCGACAGTGGAAGAAGGACAAGCTTCGTTTCCATGGCGTTAATGTTGTCGAGTACAGTGAAGATTATGGTGTGGCAGTAGAGCAGGGGCGCGCAGAGGCAGAAAAGGATCCAATGTGCTTCTTTATCGACGATGAAAACTCTCAAACACTATTCCTCGGTTACTCTGTCGCAGGTGAAAGATTAAAGAGGCAGTTTGCAGAGAGGAGTATTGTGGTGGATGAGCATCATCCACTATTTGTCTATCTTCCATGTGGTGTAGGTGGTGGCCCCGGCGGTGTGGCTTTCGGGCTCAAAATGGCTTTTGGTGATAATGTGCACTGTGTGTTTGCTGAGCCAACTCACTCTCCCTGTATGTTGTTGGGGGTCCATACGGGGTTGCATGATGGCATTGCGGTGCAGGATATCGGTATTGATAATATTACTGCGGCTGACGGTTTAGCCGTTGGTCGGGCGTCTGGTTTCGTCGGTCGGGCAATGGAGAGGCTACTTGACGGTTATTACACGGTGAGTGATCAGAGGATGTACGATCTACTCGGCTTATTAAATCAGGTTGAAGGTATTAAGCTTGAGCCTTCAGCATTGGCCGGTATGTTTGGGCCCGTTTTGGTGGCAGATAATGCGGAATACCTTGAGCGTATTAATATGACTGACGCTAAGATGGAAAGTGCAACACACTTAGTATGGGCGACAGGAGGTGGTATGGTGCCCGCGGAAGAGATGGATAAATATCTCGCTAAATCTACGCTGGTATGACGTCTAATCAACGATCGGCTTTAATTGACCACCAACAGCGTGGAAGATGCAGCTGTTGGGGGCTAAATCACTGCGCTTACTTTCTTATGAGGTTAGTGAGGCTTTGTAAACCGTCAATTGTTTGACCGCTGGCGGCTTTATAGCGCGCCGTTTTTTCTTTGGTCCGCATGCCGAAATAGGCACGTAGCAACAGTGTGGGCGTGCCAATGGCGGCGGCTATAAACGGCCAGCTAGCGTTGATGGCGGTGATCGTCGCATCGTTTTCACTGGTGATTGCATAGGCCAGGGTCCAGCAGAGGGGTAGAACCGCGAGTAGTACGGCCCAGGCCATCATATAAGCAATCCTAGGGCGTGTACTTTGGCCCGTGCTATCAGCCTTGCTGTGGGCCTCTTGAATATCACGCCATGTTTCAATCTTTTTGATCTCAACATCGATCTCGTGCTGTAACAGCTGTGCTTGTTGCTCATCACTAAGGCAAGATACGGCCTTGCTAGCATCGTCACCAGTGGCCGTGATGGGGAGTTGTTTTTCTTTAGGTAATAACAGGTTTATGGCGCCAATCGCGGCACCTAAGGCGGGGTTGAGTGATCCTGCTACGGATGCGGTAGCCGTTAAAATGTCACGAATCTTCATTGTTATCTCCGTTCTCTTTAGAAAGTGCGGCACTAGACCTTGGTATTAATAACTTTCTTATTGTTTACAAGTAATGCAGTGCTAGTGACCTGACCGTATTAGCCGTCTTGTGCTGTAATAATGGTGTTGTGAATTTTAGCGGTGAATTAGTGTTCATTACTCGTGTTATATTGGCAAAATAGAGTGTTTGTGCTGTTTAAGCATCATCTTTTAGTACCATCTGTTAAGTTTTCAATAAGCTGAACGTAGCTAGATCTGGCTATAGTAAAAACTGATAGTCGTTATTTCGTGGTAGTTAGTAGTGGTAGTTAGTAGTGGTAGTTAGTAGTCGGAGAAAAAGGTGGGACCTATTGTAGAGGGGAGAGATCTGTTACGTTTTTGTTGGAAATGATTTGGTTTACCCCCTCCTCCAAAAAAACCGTATTCGGAATACTGCTCGAGCTTTGTTTAAAACGAGTTCTGTCAGATCTGTTTTTTACTCTGATATAAAAAAATTATAAGCAAAGTTAGGTAGTCTTTTTTTTGTGGTTATTGTGTTTCGTGTTTTTATTAATTTTTTATTAAAAAATAAGTTGATGTTCGTTCTGTAATCACTGCTAACATTTCGATTAAGTTTCTGTAAGTTTGTCGTTCATTAATGTCTTCGTGGCTTTTAATCGTAATATATCTTGGATACTATTTATTTCAACATAATAACTAAATGAAAATATGCTGGCTATGTTCTTCTGGTGACATATTCTGCGCTGTTAGGTTTCTGCTGCTGTGGACTTTCGGGGGTGCTTATTTTGAGTGGATTGAATGCATTGGTGTGTTTTATTTTTCTTATTGTTTTCCCTTTGTTGTCTTTTGCGGATGAACGAATCAAAGTAAAAATGATCGATTTTGGTTTATATGAAGCGAAGTCTAGCGGGAGGATGGTGCAGTCTTATGGCCTTTATAATGGTTATTTTAGGCCGTCATCCTCATTGGAGCAGATTAAGGAAACTAATGGAATTATTGGTAGTTTAGGTACGACTTTTGGTTTTAGGTATATGGTGACAATGCTGCCTCTTAGCAATAGCAGAGAGGCTAATTTCTGCGGTTCTCATCCACCAATAATAAACAGTGTCACGGGTATTGCGTCGACAAAGGACTGCTATAAGTACCTGTTGAGGCCAGGGAAAGTGCAGTGGCATACGTTTTTCTTTGAGGATCAAACAGAGATAGTCCGCGGCGTTTGGAGGCTGTATATAGAGAAAGATGGTGATATTTTAATCGAAAAAGAGTTTGACGTTAAGTGATTGAAAGTTAACTGATTGAAATTTGACTGTTTATTTTCTAGTGCCTATTGGTTGTACCGCTGTGCCGCATTCAGGAACTCCAATGAATAGCAGCTTGCTTACTGAGGGCTGAGTGTCACCTGTTGCTGTCGCAGCTAATGTTAGGGTAGATTAAGGCCACTTATCATTTACTCTAAGTGAGGCGGCAATGTTTATTGCAATGAATAGATTTAAAATCAAACCGGGATGCGAGCAGGATTTCATCGATATCTGGAAAGGGCGCGACAGTCACTTGGCGACGGTGCCAGGTTTTAAAAGTTTTCATTTGTTGCAGGGGAATACTGAAGATGGCTATACACTGTTCTCTTCCCATGCTACCTGGGAGTCACGTGCTGCCTTTGAGGACTGGACTAAGTCTGAAGCTTTCAAGAAGGCGCACAAAAACGCAGGAGTTAAAAGAGAGATTTATATGGGGCCGCCTAAACTTGAGTGTTTTGAGGCTGTATTATAAAATTTTTGAATAGCTTCAAATAAATAGAGAGTGCTATGCGAGGCTAGATTGCGCTATTGCGCAGCTTAACGGGCGCCAGCTTCACGCTTTCGATGATATCAAGGGGCCCTTGGATGCTATCAGTGCCATAGCTGCAAAAGCAGATCTCATCGACATACAAGTCGGGGATAGCTCGGCACTGGAAACGCTTTAAGCAGTCGACCACTAAAGCACAGTTAAAAGCCTCGCTGTACAGTCCCAGTGTGATATGGGGGGTGTACTGCAAGCTTGGGCTGTCTTCGGCGCTGACGTTGTTTAAGAGCTGTTTGATGGCGCTGAGTTTACCCTCGTGGTCGTTGATGGTGATGTAGGGAGCACCGGAAAAACTGTTGATTTCACCCGCGCTTAGGCCAAAGCAACCGATGTTGGCGTCGATGAGCGCCTGCTGTTGCTGTAGGAATAACTGTTTACTGAAGTGCTGCGGAGCCATTAAGCCACAGCTGGCAATGGTAATATGGGCTTGGCGCTGATAGTTTTTTAAAACTAAGCCATCAACATGCTGCTTGGCGGCAGCATATAAGTTCAGCCAGGGTTGATTGCGAATGATGATTGCCCAGAAACCGTAGTGCTCAATGCCTTGATGCCACTCTTCAAAGTTTCTATCTTCATGAGCGATAGTGGATGCCTGCTGTAGAAAGTCATCGAACATAGCGTGTCTTCCTCTTCATTGCCGATGATTTTTTAATCTTATTGTCTGTCATGGTTTTGGGCTGAGCAGTGGGGCGCAATAACTTCTCCGTCGGTTGATGCTCAATACAGCACTTCTGTATTCATTACTATGGAATATAAAACGAAGCTTAGCATAGAAGTCTAGAGTCTGTTTTGGTGCGACAAAATAAACACTTTGATGATGTTTTTACTTTGCGGTTGCGATAACGGATAAGAGGAGCTTGCTGCCAAGCTCTTTTTGAGTCAGCAGTTTTTCCATGACGCTTTGATAGTGCTGGTTACATCGTATAGTCGAAAACGATGATGTCAGCGAGTAATGGTAAGAATATAGCTTTTAAAGCCTCATGCTCTGGATGAGGGAGGTAGCGTTGTCGTGATTCTTCATTGGCAAAGGTCATCAATACAGAGTAACTAAACGCCTGGTTTAGGCCTTCAGGGCTATCGTTCACCCCCCACTCAACGGAGATGACACCCTCAATCTTTTGCGGTATGGCGTTAAATAAGGCTTTTACAGTGTCAACTTCTGAGGGAGTGGCCGAGTCTTTGAATTTAATGAGTAATATGTGTCTTATCATTGCGCTTTCCATGGCTCAAGTAGTTTATCTATTTTGGGGAAATAAACCGTGGTTAATACTGTAACCACGGTTGTTCTGGAGTTAGCCTGTGATTGCCTGCTTCCATTGAGTCAGTTCATCACATAGACGGGATTCACCGTAGGTCATCATGCTATCGATGAAGATGTCGATAAAGGTGGTGTAGAGCGTTACTAAGCCCTTATCAAGCGCGGCGTTTGCTACTTTTGGGTCTTCTGGCAGGCCGTGTAGTCGCCACTCGTAACCTTGTCGTACTAACTCGGCGTCGGCACCCTTGAAGTTGTCAACGTAGTATCGGTAGGAGACATCGTTGCCTGCTATTTCTCCCGTCTTGGCTAAATAAATAAAGCGGGCGGGGAAGAGTATTGTCTTGCTTGTATAGACCGTGCCTTGAGCGGTGATGCTGGAGACGTTATGGAACTCTTCAACCCTTTTCGGATTGCCAAGATAGCTAATAGAAAACTCAGCGCTGGCGATATCGAGCTCTTTCTTAGTAGGCCTAACGAGCTCCTCTCTAATATCTTCGCCGGCAAGCAATAAAGAGTGGTCGATTAAATCTAGGCGGTCAAACGGCGGGTAGCGCCCCTCGTCTGTTGTGCCGTTGATCGATGCCGTAGAGCCCCAGAAAATAGAGACATTGTTACTAATAGACGGGTATCGACTGACGACCTCTAGACGGAGCTGTTCAAGACGGTCTGCCACGTTTTCAAGGGAGCCCTTAAGGATGATGCCGAGGTCGATATCGCTCGATTTCTCGCTGAAGCCGCCCCTTGCTAGGCTGCCCATGATATAAATGGCGGCACATTCATCGCCGAAAGCTTGTTGTGTTGATGAAACGATATCGTTGACTAATGCTTTAATATCGGTGTTGTTGGTCTTCAATTTTGGCTCCCTAGGCACGACTATAATAGGTTAAAAACTACAATATTCTGTGATAAATGACACGCTATAGCAGGCGCGTTGATGCTCCATATTGTGGCTAGGCTGATCGTCATCATTATTTTTATTATCAAAGGTCAGGAATTCTGAATAATTCAATCTTTGTTGATGCTGGCTGGGTTGTACAGTGATTAACGAACGCTTCGTGAGCGAGATAGGGAGGGCGCTAATCGTTTCCGCTTTAATGAGCGCAATTAGCTTCCGTGGTTATTCTGATACAACGCTCTGAGCTTCGTCACATCGCCCTCGAACCACTGCTTGAGCCATTGCGCATAAATGGTATGGGCTTCATTGCCGAGAGTACCGACGTTATCGATTAGATGGCTGACCATGATGCCGCTCATCAGCGCTTTAAGCACGCCGTGAGAGGAGGCCGGGTCGAGCACAAAGGCGGCATCGCCGACGGCAAAATAGTTCGCTTGTGATGGCGTGTCGACAATACGCCAGGTCATATCGCGGGCCTGTCGGATGCTGAAATTCATTCCGGCATACTGATGTAGCTGCGTGGGAAGCCAGTTGCGGGGTTTGCGCTCGTGGCCGTGTATGTCGAGTCTTGCCCAACTTAAGCGATCGTTCTTGATGCGGGCGATCCAGGTCCAGCCTGCCTCATCCCAGGTCATTTCTGGCCTATGATAACGTTCGCTAACGTCTACGATTAGCTGCCCATAATAGACGATATGCTGATGAGAGTGCGGGCTTGTTCCAATGTTGAGGCTTTGCGTTAACCAGCGTCGCTGGCCGCTAGCATCGATGAAATAGTCCGCCTCAAAGCGTTTTTCAGCGCAGTGCAGGGCGATAATGCAGCCATTATTATCGTGCTCAATTGATTGCGGGTTGGCTTGATAAAACTCGGCGCCTAAAGACTGCGCATGCGCGAGTAAAGCCATATCGAAATCCTCACGGATAAATTGATAGCCCTGCCATTGCTCATTGTCATGATAGGGCATAAAGATTTCACCATCACCCCGCCGGCTCAGCACACCGTCCATACGCAGAAAGTCATACTGTTTGAGCTTTCCCAATACGCCCAGCTGCTGGAGCAGTGGCTCGACCCCTGGGTGCAAGGTCTCTCCGGGGGCAGGGCGGGGGAAGGACGATTTGTCGATAATACTGACCTGATGCCCCGCTTGAAGTAGGGCGATAGCGCAAGCGGTGCCGGCTGGGCCGGCACCTACAATGACAATCTTCATGCGAGGCTTACGGCCTCATTAGATAGCTCTTGCTCACTGATGACGTTATGTGTATTGATGCTAAAGGCTAGTTGTTGTTGCAATCCGACACGGATATGCGAGCGGCCTACGGCGGTAACGCTGCCGGCTTCAAAAGTCGCAAAGCGATAATGATGGACGACGTTATCGCCCTCACCTTCGATGTTGTAGCTGATCAGCTTGGCGTTATTGGCGATGCTTGCGGGGGTATTTTCACGCAAGTGTTGTTGAATCAACGCATAATTCTCTGCGCGCTCGAGATAGGCGTTAGAGTCAATGGCGGCTAAGCGGTGGTAGTCGAAACGGTTGTGCAGTGCGTTCAAGGTGTAATCGACATAATCGAACTTCTTGTAGAGTAGTGTTTGTCTGCCGTCGGGGGCGAGCTCAAGACGGGGGCCTTGCTCGCCGTCCCAGCCGATGCCGCCATCGCTACCGGTTTCGTAATCGGTGAGAGGAATGACCGTGGGGAAATTAACCGGCCAGAAGCTATGGGAAATATCCGGTGCTACGGCAGGCCAGAAGGAGCTTAAGGCGGCGCAAAGCTTGGCGTCTTCTGGGAATGGGCTGCCGAGGCCGTAGGCGGCGAGGTGCCGTACCGTTTCTCCTTCTACAATGGTCTGGTCAAAGCTGGTGTCCCAGCCGGGGGCAAAGATACCTGCGGCAGCGTCGGGCAAGAAGGAGACCTGGCGAGTGGGTTGTCGTGTACTGAAGCGTGTCTGCTCAGTGGTGTCGTCTATGTCGGTGGCGTTGACTAACGCGGTGCCGGTGGTGTCTTGGCCGCGCAGTTCACGGTGAGATTGGATATTGGGCGGCATGCGGGTATCGGCCAGCGTGAGTGGCTGTGTCCGCCAGATGCCACGATATTGTAGGGCGTCAAACAGGTCTGATTGATGGCAGTAGGGAAAGTAGTCGGGCGGCGAGACGATGGAGTAGGCGCTGATCACCGGTAAGTGGGCTAGCCTGGTGGATTTTACGTCGACGCTGACGTAACCATCGCCGGAATAATCGACATAATGCAATGCGTCAAACTCTGTGCTGCCGAGTGTGGCCAAGACTTGAGCTTCTTCGTTGAGGTCTTGCACCTGATTGTCGGCACTCACTTTAGAGCGAATGTGGGCATATTCAGGCACCAGACGAGGCATGCCGTGGCGCTTGTCTGCACGCATTTCCAAGCTGGAGCTAAACAGTTTGGCGGAGTTGTCGTCGCTGGAGCGTGGTAACTCGAAGCTTTTCTTGAGGCTGAACAGGTTGCCGTTTTCTTCGGCGGGCTCAACGACTGCGGTGTGTGCGATGGGAACAACGGCCTGTGCTTTGAAGTCGGCAATATCATGGCTGAACTTAAAGGGGTAGCTAGTATGCTCAGAGGCGATAGAGCCTGTATCAACGTCTAGATCGTTGCTTAAGAATTTGTGGATACGGCGGATTTTCTCGTTGCTATGGAAAGCGCGATAATCGAGCTTGAGATCGATGCCCTGTAGGCACTCTGTCCCTGCGAATAATTTATGCAGTGGCCGCCAAAAGAGTAAATCCTCGTCTTTAGAGTCACCGGCTTGTTGTGGGTTTGCATTGAGGCGTTGGCCAAGCAACGCCTTAGAACCCGGGACTTTGACGGCAAGGTAGGCGTCGTAGGCTGCTGGCAGTACGCGCACCTTGTGTGGCTCATCGCTTACCAGCGGAGTGTAGCTTCGCGCGGCCTCATCATACAGCGCGGGGGCGGTACCGATGCGTGCAATACCGGTACGGCTGAAGACAGTGTCGGCGTGTTTTTTGTGACCGGTGCTGGCGGCGGGGCGATATTGATGGCTGAAAATGACAACGGCGATGTCGCCATGGACTTTTTGCAGAAACTCTAAAGAGCTCTGGCTCTGTGCGTAGATGTAGTTCTCGATAATAGCGAGTTGCTCGACGCTCGGGTAAAGGCTAAAAACGCGGCTCTGCTGCTGATCGACGTATTGCACCTGCGGCGAGGCCAGTGCGTGATAGAGAAAACTGTGCGCAGGGCAGCCGGGGGTAATGGCCTGGTGGCCCTCGAAGGCGAAGTCTTCTACGCCGGTAAACGCTCGGTCGATGGATGTTGAAAGGTCACGAGAGAGCTCGCTGGCGAGATCTGAGCGGGTAATATTAAGCCCATGATGACGGAAAAAATCTTCCCAGCCGTGGGGGGCTAAGGTGTCGAGAATCGTTTTAACTTCGTTGAGTAGGGCCATGTTTAACTCCTTTTAGACGAGTGGCTTATTGGGGAGTCCTTCCCCGATGACGACGACTGATTATCGCATAAAAATATGACCGTTTGATGGACGTTGATAATTATTTATGACTGTCTTGTTCATCAAACGATAGAAACCTAATGCATGTAATCGCCTATTATATTCAGGTTTTTCTCAAAATTGGCGAGGCCTAGAGTATTGAGTCGATCTGATACGCCTGCTGCCGAGGTCAGCTGTCGGCAGGGTTCGGTACGGCGCTTAAAAATGATAGAAGGCCCCTGCGCTGACGTAGCTGACCGATCGGCTGGAATAGGTGTATTCTGCCTCAAGCGATACGTTGTTTAGGCGTAAGCCAGCACCCACGCCGCTAACAAGGCTGACTTGGTATACTGTGTCTAATGTGACGTCGGACCTTTCAAAGATCACCTCATTTTCAGTATATTGATAACCTATTTTGCCCTTTAGATAATATTTACCTAGGCCTCTGTAGGCTATATACGCAGCGTATGATCTGGACTCAACAAGGGCGGGGGCGGTAGTACATGGTAAGGCTATATTAAGACAGTCATTCACTTCATCATTTTTAGTTTCGGTGTCAAACTCGGCATATTCCACCTCTGCTGATAGATAGTCTGTAAACTGGTAGCCCACTAACAACCCCACTCCCTGCGTATTTACAAGTGGCCATGAGTTTTCGTCAAAGTGGCGCTCGAGCTTTAAGTTTTCATATTGCGAGTAGTTTGCTTTAAGCCCTAAATAGAGCCCCGAGCTATTCTCATCGGCAAAGGAAGGTGTTGCAATGAGAGCGGGTACGATGATTAGGCTATACTTCAATGGCGTCATATTATTCTATTTCCATGGGTAAAGGCCGGCTATATAAGCCGCTTGTTATTACTATTCTGTTTGAATTGTAACGGAATCCGACCTGGTTGTAATTCTCGTTTCGATCACCTAACGAATTATCATAGCCGTAGTCTTTCCCACATTTTCCTTAATCTCCCGCTCTTTTATGGCTAGCGGCTTATTGCTGGCTATCTTATGCTAGCTTTCTAGTGCAATTAATATAACCATAATAAATATAGGGATATAACATGAGCAACTGGCAGCATCACTACGCCGAGATCAATGGACTGACGGTGCATTATGTCGAGCAGGGGCAGGGGGTGCCGGTGGTGCTCTGCCACGGCTTTCCTCACTGCTGGTTCAGTTGGCACCATCAAATCCCTGTATTAGCAGAGGCGGGCTATCGTGTTATTGCGCCAGATTTAAGGGGCATGGGGCAGACGAGCGCACCGAGTGAGGTGGCGGCCTACGGCATTGACCAGATTAACCGAGACTTACTAGGGCTTCTCGATCATCTCGAGATCGAGCAGGCAGTCTTCGTTGGCTTAGATTTCGGTGCCTTTGCGGCCTATGATCTCGCCTTTCATGCGCCAGAGCGTCTGTTGGCGGTGATCGGCTTAGAAAACCCGGCAGCACCGCATAACCCCGATATCCCTCCATTGATAGAGTACGCGGAGATGGCGAAAAATCACTTCGTGCATATTGAGTATTTTCGTCAACCGGGGATGGCTGATCAGGCGTTAAATGCAGCCCCTCGTGAGTTTCTGACCAAGGTGTTTTACGCGCTCAGTGGTGACTACCACTATCTCGATGTGTGGCAGCATCCGCCCGGCACCGCTTACCTTGATGCGCTGCCAGAGCCACCACCGTTGCCCTGGCCCTGGATGGATGAGCAGGCGATGGAGGTCTTTGTCACGGAATATAGCTGCTCTGGTTTTACCGGTGGGTTGAACTGGTATCGCTCAATGGACTTGAAGTGGCAGCAGCGCAAAGCGCAGGAGGGCAAACAGAGCAGCGTACCTGCGTGCTTTATCGGCAGTGAGTTAGACTGTGACCTAGAGGGCTTTCACGGCGACAGCCCGATTGAGCTGATGCGCGCGCAGTTCCCTGATCTTCGGGCGGTCGAGATGATTGCCGGTGCCGGTCACTTGGTGCAATTAGAAAAGCCAGAGCAGGTGAATCAGTTGTTGATTAAGCATCTGCAACAACTAACTCAATAAACAGCGCGTCGCTAACAGTTGCGCTTTATTGCTGCTCAGTTGTGATGTCAAAGAGCAGGTGGTGGCTGAGGTCGCCAATAAGCTCGGGTATGACCTGCCGTTTTTTGAACTGCCAAACACCTTCGATACGAGCAAAGCTGTCGAGGTACCGACCGGCGATGATTGTTTGTAATGGAAAGCCTTCTACAGCTTGCAAAACGCTAAAATAAGAGCGTGCCGTTGCGCTGTGGCTCGATGGGCTCAGTTCGATGATGACGTTGCTGGTGACGTGCTTCGTGCAGGGGGTGCCGTTGTTGTAGAGTCTGACGGCACGTTGTTGCAGTGCGAGAAACGCCTCTTCACCGCGGGCGCTAAGTTCGCCATCCGCGCGATAAAACTCGGCAAGGCGGAATAGTTTGGCTAACTCTGTTAGTTTGCCTGCGTCGATCAGCTCGGCATAGCGATAAATCAGTGTTTCAATCTGGCGATAATCATCCATATTGGAGCTCCCAAGTGGTTGATGACTTCGTTGGTTATTCACTATCGTCATCAGCTAGTTCTTGGGTAGTAGGCAGTTTGTTAATAATGGCAGTAGATTTATTACTGATATTGTTGACGATATTGCTGGAGGTGTGGCCTACACCCTTGACGATGTTATGTAGAAAGCGAGAGGGGGCTACTTTCGTGCTGTGGTCACCGTTGCAGGGAGAGCCATTGAAATAAAGGTGAACAGATCGTGCAAAAACCTTTTCTTGGCCGCTATAAAGGCCGTTTTTTAAACCACTAATGATTTCGTCGTTTAAAGCTGCATCACAGGTGCAGTCGAAGTAGCCTGATTTCCCGTAACAATAATCATGACGCATACAGGCCTCATCGAGTGAGTTAATTGGCTGTTCGGCATTGTTAATGTCTTCAGGGTGATTAGCGCCACACCAGTTACCATACTTAGGCATGAGGTTTTTGGTAAGTGAGTGTTTATTTTGATCGACTTTTTGGCTGTTCCTCTCAGTTGTTGTTGGCGCAGAAGTGCTGCAGCCAAAGAGAAACACTGTGAGTAGCAGAGGAAGAATTCTTTTCATTGTTGAAGCTAAGTGCTTACTTATTTTAATTTGCATCGTGCACTACCTTGAGACGTTACTAACGTCTTATCTATGTTATTTTTATCTTGGGCAGCTACTCTACGCTAACGAGCCGCTATTTCAATCTTTAGAGAAGCTATGGGAGCAGTAAAAGGGGAGAAAAGCTGACGGAGCGTGGCGCTCCGTCAGCGGTTGGTGTTAAGCCTCAGCTTCTGCCTCTGCCTCCTCCTCTTTATCGGGGATCGGCACCAAGTAGCCTACCGCGAGCAGCAATACGCCCACCGCGATAAACGACACGATTCTTGCCACCGTACCGCTGTTTGCCAGATCCACGGCAAAGAGTTTGATCACCACCACGGCAAATAGCCCGACGCCGACTAACCACAAGGCTCTCTTCTGCCAGTACTTCGTCGCGGCGAAGAGGGCGACGCCTATTGTCGTCCAAAGTATCGACAGCGCCGTCTGCACGATGTCGGCCTGCATTAGTATGTTGAGGTCGAAGGGGATGCCACTCGTGATATGGATAATGCGTAGTAATAACGTATTCACGTAAATAAAGCTGATGGCAGCGAGCAGCCACCAGCCAGCATTGGCGTAGAGGGGATCGGGTATTTTATTGGATGTCTTCATCCACCACAGTGCGGCGGAAGCGATAACAGCTATTTGCCACAGATCTAACGGATTCAATAGTGGCCAGTAATTGAGTGGTGAGATATCGGGTTTTATGAGGCAACAGATGAGTACGTTAATCAAAAGCCCCGCATAGAGTATCGCTGACACAACCTGACGATAGACGGTGTCGAGTTCAATACGCCAGAACCTGACTTTTGTAATCAGCCATGCGGCAGCCAAGGCCGGTATGCCTCCACCGATCAGAGGCCAGCTGTGTATTCCTGTAGTCCCTTGAATGCCAGATATAACTTCCCAGTTGAGGGCGTTGATTCTTGCGACGATCTCCCAGCTGAGCAGAGCGACAGCCAGTAAAAAGGCTGTGGCATGGGAACTGGCTTCTTGTTGGCTGACTTTGCCCTGAAAAATATCCGTTTTATTGTACAGCCAATACAGGCTGAGAATGGCGATCGGCCAGGCGAGGAAGCCTAATGACTGCGAGGGACGCTGGACAATGGCGATGGTCGACATGGCTAGCAACAACATCATAGGCAATAGTGCGAGTATCATCGGTAACACAGCCTGCCAGTTGAATCGACGGCGTACCCCCTGTAGCAGCAAGGCGCTTGCGCTGATGAATAAGAGTGCAGCAGCAGGCAGATAGCTTTGGTCGAGATGGCTCTCAAGTTGCCAGGCGGCGGCGGCATACCACCACAGTAGTCCCCAAGCCAGTATTGGCCAGTGGCAGCTGCGTAGGCGAAAGCTGCTGGGCTGCGCTTGTAATAACCAAGCGCTGTACAGGCCGGCCAGGGCGATTAAGGCGGCGTTGAAGTAAGCTAAGTTGGCAAACAGGTACTCACCGCTAGGTGAGGCGTCAAAGATCCAGCCAAGCAGCCAGAATAGGCCAGCCCCGAGCTGGACTAATAAGGCGAGTAGAGATGCCCAGTAACGTTGCTGGCGAACAGCAAGCCAAAACCCGCCGAGACCTTCAAGCGTCCAAATCAACGCGGTGAGATCGGCGTCAAAAGCGTAGGGAACCGCGAGGGAGACCAACACTAAACCGATCGCGAGAAAGCACTCTTTCAATAGTGGTGACTGCTCAGTCAGTGCTTTATTCCAGTATTTAACGATTGCTAAATAACAGAGGCCAAAGCCGAGGGCGCTCCAGGCCATACCGTATTGGGTGTGTTGTACAAGCTGTGATTGTAGCCCCATGCCAATCGCAGGGGGGCCAAAGACCAACAGGCCATCAAATACCGGGGCATGCTGCCAACGTTTGCGCAGGGCAAACATCAACACGACGGCGATATAAAACAGCATAAACAAAATGAGGAAGGGCTCGGTGGAAGCAAAGTGCTCGGGGCGGTATTGGGTCGCACCCCAGGCTGCACCGATTAAAAAAGTAAAGACAAAGCCCATTAACGGCAGGTATCGCCACGATTTAAACCAGGTAATCAAAACAATACCTACATTGAGTATCGCATAATAACCAAACAGCATGACATGGCTGCCAGAGCCTGTGGAAGTCAGTATCGGCGCGAGAAAACCGCCTAAAATTGCAAACATGGCGAGTCCTTTCGCATCCTGCTTGAGGGCGAGAAAGACCGTAAAGAGCGAAATAAGCAGCATCAGGGGAAAGCCTGCGCTCATTGGCAATAGCTGGTATAGGCTCAGTGCTGTGTAGGTGACTAAATACAACAGGCCGACGGCAGCGCCCTGTATTAATACGGCGTAGTCTTGGCGCTTTTCGCGCAGCCTCCAGCCAAAAAAGAGTAGCGCTGCAGCCCCGGCAGCAACCGCTAGCAGGCGGGCCTCGATCGGCACGGAAAAATTCTCAACGGTATACTTTAATAGGAAGGCGACACCAAAAAATAGCACCACGATTCCGACGCGGGTAACAACGTTAACTTTTCCAACTAACGATTTAACGTAGTCGACAGCGGCGTTGCTGTTTTTAGCCAAAGTATCAGCGAAGCTGGGCTGGGAGTCGGCTTGCGCTGACTGTAAGGGGGCGTCTTCCGCGGCGGCGGTGGTTTCATCCGTAGCAAGCTTGGTTTCCTCTTGTCGATGATCAACCGGTGGGCTAACGAGCGCTTCTGCCTCGGGAACCTCCACCGCTTTGATGGCGGGTTGAGGAGGAGGGGCAGCGGTCTGTTTCTCAGGGCTTTCCTGCTTGACGTGACTGCCCTCGGGTTGAGTGTCTTCGTCTTGCTTAAGCAGCGTGCTTACTCTCTGCTTCAGTTCGGTGAGCTCTCGTTGCAGGCCGACGCTCTGCTTACTCAGCTGGTTGATCTTGCCGAGCAAGAAGCCTATTGCTGAGCCTATTGCTGCACCGGGCAGCGCCCCTAAGAACAGCTCACTGCCAATGATAAAACCTATAACGGTCCCCAAAAACCACTCCACAAACGACTCCTTCTATTGCATCCAACACTAGCGACGATAATTGCTAATGCACCTCCTTCATTTAAGGGGAGGATATTACCAAGTGTAGTATTCATTATTAGCCCCGATTAGGGCGGCGACCGAGCCTCGCTTTATAGTGCGCAGAGACTTCATCTTAACGATCAATCTAGCAAGAAAATCAATGCGTATTCTTTGATTTTGATTGCTGAATCCCATTATGGAACGGCTATTGATAATGGACTGTGGTGTCACGCGTCCTATAGGCTTCATTCGTCTCTCGTGGCGTGAAAAACCTGCTGAATTTTATACCAGATTTACCTGTAATATTTTTGTCATAAAAGGGCGATAGCAAAATAAAATATGTGGGGGCGTGGGGGCGTGGGGGCGTGGGGGCGTGGGGGCGTGGGGGGGAGGTGTGCGGGGGAATCATATAGAGACGCCGTTAAGGGCAAGCGCTTTGCTAAGCAATCAAAAAGAAGCGGCGCACGGGGCACCGCCGGGCAGCTTATAGGATGCTGAAGTTCAGCGTGATGGCGTTTTCAAAGCTCTGCTCTTCCTGGTAGTTGGTGTACTCTAAGCGTACGAGGAAGGAGTCGGTAAACCGATAGGCCACAAAAGGCTTCAGGTAGAAAGAGCTCTCTACTTCGATATCATCCTCACGACAATCTTGGCATAAGCTGATGCTACGCTCGACATCGAAGTAGCTATAGCCGGCCATCATGCCGACAGTGGCTCGATCATTATTGCCAAAAGCGTATTGGCTGCCGATCTCGGCGAATAGCATGCCGGCATCAATGGAGGAGTCTTCATCTCTCTCGTCACCGCCGAAGACGTTTTCGACGCGTTGGGTAAACTCTGCTTTATCATCCAGAATGATCAGCGCCCCTCCAGCACTATAGCGTAGGAAGGAAAAGTATCCTGTATAAGCGGCACCGACCAGATAGCCGGTGTCGTCGACACCCAGGCTATCGGCGAAGTCACTGTCGAAGCTGGTGACGCCTGCCAGTATGTTCCATTCATTTTCGGGGAGGGCTTTCGGTGCTTCGGCAGCACGGTCCTGTTGGCCCAGGGCAGAGAGAGAAAATAGCGATGCAAAAGTGATCGCGGCAATCTTTGTGGTACTAAACGGCATGAACATTACTCTTTATTGTTAGCTTATATTTTTAATGTTTATTGTTAGCTGCCAATCCGGCATAGCTTAATCGTTATTGTATCGCGAGGGATTATTTGCTCGCTAGTGGTTTGATGCCGAACCTCGTCTAGTGAAGGGGGTCTAGTTCACATTTGTCGTATCTACCCGCTATCGGCGACTCTAAGCGAATCAACTGTCGAAAATCCCTATCGTTAGTTTTATTGATTGCTGAGGGAAGGGCGTGCTTCTTCGTTATAATAGTATCGTTAGTAAGTTTCAGGTGGCATTGTGCTTTATTAACGGTAGTTTATCCTTTATAGTTCGACTGCTTATGCCGCGCCCCGTTTGGGGCGCGGTATTTTTATGACAATAAAAAATAGAGGACAGGCCTTGTGAATACGACCCTCTAAGCACGTTAACGTTTTAGTGTGACAATGTAATTAGGGTAAAACCCATAAACGTTAGAGTGACACCCATCGCTATAAGGTCACATTACGCTTAAGTCAGCTGAGTTGCGGCAAAACCCAAGACCTCACCCTGCGGTGTGCAGGCGAGTGTTATGACAGACACAAAAAAAGGAGCCCAAAAGGCTCCTCTTTTTTTAGGGGGAAACACCCGGTTAGTGCTGGTTGTTGAGCGTCTCACATTCTACCGAGTCGACGTTGATGCCGCAGGTGCTAGCTTTCAGCGCACGATCACCGGGAGCGCTCATTTCACTGGTTATCGTCTTACCTAGCGCTTCATTCAGCGTGTTGACTGTCTGGCCTTTGTAGTCGTATTCGACGGTCCAGACAAACGCTCCGGCAAGGCCGTTTTCGTTGGCATAGTGAGCTTTTAAGGCGGCTGTTCTTGGGGTGTCGATGGAGTAATAAACGCCAGAGCCACTGTTGTAATAGTAATCCGCATTGGCCGTTTTATCGGTATATAAGCTGAAGCCCTTATCGCCCAGAAGGTTCGCGCCAGCAATATGCTCAAACAGGTCGTAGCCTTCTAGAATAGAGTCCTCGTAAGTACCGTAAACAAACTGTTCTGGATCGTTACCAATGGTGCTGGTATCAGCGCTACCAGGCTCGCCGGCGGTGACGATGACGCCATTCTTTCCCCGTGAGTAGTTGGCCACACCGATCACTATCTTCGATGCGGGTACGTCGTAACTTTCGAGCAGCTTAATGGCTTTATCGGCACTGTTTTGTGTCGCGCTTAGGTTGCCAGGTAAAGAGTTGCCAAACAGGTTGCTTTGGTGGCCTAAGGTTGTTGAGAATGCCGCGCCCCAATAGTCATAGTTCATTAGGTACAAGCGGTCTAGCCCGGTTGTCTCTGAAACTAAAGCCTTATAGTTATCCTTGCCAATCTGATTAATGTGCTCCGTGGACGCGCCGACAGCGCTCGACAGCTTAATATGGTCTAAGCCATTGGCATCCAGCTTGGCTCTGACGGCCTTCACTAGCGTAACGAAGTTATCGCCGTCGTCTGCTGAATAGGCATTGCTTGCGCCACCGCTACCAGGGAATTCCCAGTCGATATCAAAGCCGCCAACAAACGACCATTTCTTGGCAAAATCGACAATCGATTGTGCGAAGACATCCGTCAGTTCTGGGCTAGCGGCAATGCGATGGTAAGGCTCAGACAGCGACCAGCCACCGATGCTAACAGAGACGTTTAGATTGGGGTTTTGACTCTTTAGCTCAATCAGTTGCCCCATTAGACCCATTGCGTTGGTCTTATCGAACAAATTATATTGTTCCGCGTTCAGGTAGTTTTTAGTGATCTTGGTGCCATCAGCCTCGTAGAAGTCGAGGGGGGTGCCGCCGTGGTAGAGTGCTGTATTGTCAGCGCTGTCCTTTTGGCGCGCGCTAATTTTATTTTGCAAGCCGCCCCAGCCATCAATCATGACGATTGAGCCATCGGCTAAGCCTCGTGCCTTACAGGCGTTAGCGACATCTTCCGCCTTTAGTGTTCTGTTGGCATACACATCGTCGACACTTGTGTTAGTGCTAACGCCCAAGTCGCCACAGATGCCAAAAAAGGAATAAATTAAATCGGTGTAGGCGGTTGGCTCGAGTTTTTCTAAATCATAGCCGCGGTCGTATTGCGCCCATTCAGAGACGTATCCTGCGACCACTTTGTCGTTGCCAGCAGTTACTGCCTCAGCGCCGACATTGCTATCGGTTGCGTAGGGAATTTTATCTTTTGTGAGGTTGGCCAGCTCGCCGGTGCCGTTTGATGTGGTGTTTTCGTAGTCAAAATTACTGGCCAAGGTAAACGTTTCTTCGAAGGTGGCACCACAATTTTGCCAGCCTTGAGAGCTTTCGCATTGCGTCACATAAATTGTGTTTTCGCCGGCTTGTAAGAGTTCGGGCGGAATGGTTTTATTAATATCGTATGAGCCAATACCTGAGGGGACTGGGCCATCAAAGTCAATGTCAGAGCTGCAGCCAACATTGTAGGTGCCCGGTTGCGTCGACCAGCAAACGAAATCAGGTACGGTACTCCAGCCAGAAGAAGCTTTTACTTTAAAGTTGTTAATTGACAAGGGGGTGTACGCATACATTGCACTGGCGGCAGGCGGGGTTACTGCATAGGCTGCTTGCGCTAAGCTTGATGCCACAATCAGCGCTATTCCCGTCATTTGCTTCTTATTACCAATATTTATCATAAAGCTAAGTTCCATTTTGATTATGTAAAATTTAAAGATAAAATATTAAGTTTTTGCCTTTCTCTACAAGATTGTTTTTGTGCTTTGTTAAAGTTTTGGTAATTGTTTTTTGTCTTGCCACGTATTCCTGTGGGTAAATAAAAACTAAGTTTTAAAAATCATTAAATCAATATACGGATTGTTAAGGTTGCTCTGTTGTTGTCCTGTGGTGGTGCTTGTTGTGAGTGGTGGCGGTGGTTGTAGCTTGTTTTGTCTTTTTTTATGTTTTGTGTGCTTCGTACTTTTAGCTGGTCTCTTATCTTCAATCTATATATTTTTTGCGGATTAAAAAAATGTTTTTCTTGTTGCCGGTATTTTGTAGTGAGGGGTTGATGGTGGTTGTGAGTTTTTGTTTTTTTGATTTTCTTGTATTTTCTTGGTCGCTGTTTTGTATGAGGGAGGTATGGCTGCGGTGTGGATGAAGTGTGGCAGGATGGTAACGGGCAGGATGGCAGCGGGCAGGATGATAGGCGACGTATCGCTAAAATCGCAGCGCAGGCTGATGGATCAAAGTTTGTTTATTTGAGCTAAATAGCACTGGCAGCAGGCTACTAGTAGGGCCTGCAAGCGCCTCGATGCTGAAGGGTGTATAATGCGGCCAGTATTTTTAACCAGATAGACAAACGATATGCGCAACTACTACCTTCATACCAGCAACGCCCAGCAGGCCCTGGAAGCCATTAAGAAAGGCCTGCCGAGTGTGCGGCTCTCCACTGACCTTAACCTTTCTGAGGCGGAGTTTGCCTTAAGCGACCAGCAGCTCGTGCTCGATGAAGACAACTGCCTCTCTGTTGCCGAACTCAAAAAAATCGTCAAGAAGACACAGAGGATTTACCGCTGTTGTGATGGCGATATGACGCCATTAGAGGATCGCAGTGCAGGCTACTACAAGCTTGTGCCGACGGCCGGCGCGCCTCTACTAGAAATTAGCGGCGTTAAGATGCACATCTCTAAGGGGACAGACCCGTTCGTTAGCGCCTCCGAGATGGCGCAGCAGGCCGTGCGCCCCGGTGACAAGGTGTTGGATTGCTGCAGCGGCCTTGGCTATGCGGCGATCTCTGCCCATCGAATCGGTGCCAGCGAGGTACTGACGATCGAGTTGAGCCCAGAGGTGATGGGCTTGCGGGCGCAGAACCCCTGGTCACAGGATTTAGGCAAAGAGGGGATTGTGCAGCGTCAGGGCAGTAGTTTTGAGTTAATAGGCAGTATGCCTTCGATCTCTTTCGATGCGGTCATCCATGATCCACCGCGTTTTTCCCTCGCTGGCGAGCTATATAGCGAAGCGTTTTATCGGGAGATCTATCGGGTGTTGCGTGGTGGCGGCCGATTATTTCACTACACCGGTAACCCTCATATCGTCAATAAGGGCAGTAGCTTTGTCGATGGGGTGATCCGCCGCTTGAAGGCGGCTGGTTTTAAACGCGTGGTGAAGGTCGAGCACCTGATGGGTGTCAGCGCACAGAAATAAAATGATCGAGGCCCACCCTAGCGATGGGCCTCATCAATTACAGATCGCTAGTCTGCTCCGGTCATAAACAGGCGCTTGCCGCGCTTATTGAGTACCACCAAATGATTGGGTAGCTCATTCTTTGCCTCCGTCGCTGGCACATATTGCGCTAACAACTCGCCACAGCTTTCGATAGCCGTGACTAAGCCTGGCAGCGTGCGGTCGTCCTTAATCGACTCGGTCAAGGTATCAACGATCGACTTCCAGTGCGTCTGTTCGACGTACTGATCGATCCCTGGGCCGGCGATAATTTCAACATAGCGCTCAGTCTTAGAGATGAAGATCAAGACCCCAGTCTGACCCTTGGTGTGCTGCAAGTTATTGTGTAAATACTCACAGCGAGCTAGGCTCGCAGCACGCTGTAGGCGGACGGATTTTGGTACTATGTGACCCAGCAGCCACGACCAGCGAAACAGCAATAACAGGCTGACCATAGTGATGAACTGCACGAGGAAGATGTCGCTCACCTGTAACCAAAAGCCCAGCACCCAGAGCAGGGAAGGCAACATTAGGGCGGCCAAGGCTGCCCATAGTGTGGTGATAAATTGGTAGCTATCGGCTTGATGGGCCAGTACCGCCACTAGCTCGGCATCGGTGTTTTCCTCCACCTGGCTGATGGCCGCACGTACCGCTTCCGCTTGCGTGTTTTTTAATTGTTTCATTACCATCCTCCCGAGGCGCCGCCGCCACCAAAACCGCCGCCACCGCCGCCGAAACCACCGCCGCCACCGCCACCAAAGCCACCGCCGCGCCCAAACACGCTACCGGATAAGCCGCCGGCGTAATCAGACGTTCGTCGTGAGCCGCCAGAGCCGCCGCCGGGGCGATTGCTGCGCGAGGAAAACAGCACCATGACAATAACGATCATGATGAAGAAAGGCAGTAGGTTCCTATCTTCTTCATCAGGCGTGTCCAGGGCGGCGTACTCGCCACCCGCTGCTGCGATCATCGCTTCGGTGCCGCTTACGATCCCTTGCTCGAAGGCGGCGCGCTTGAATGCGGGGGTGATGATGCGATGGATGATCTTGAAACTCGCGGCATCAGTGAGTGTGCCTTCTAGGCCGTAGCCGACCTCGATACGAATTTTGCGCTCACTCTTGGCGATCAGTAGCAGGGCGCCATTGTCGTGCTCTTTTTGACCGATACCCCATTCGCGGCCTAGCTGGTAGGCATATTCTTCAATGCTGTTACCTTGCAGATCGTTGACGGTGACGACGACGAGCTGATTCGTCGTCTTCGCCTCGTTATCGGCAAGCTCGGCACTGAGCTGTTGCTCGGTAGAGGTGGAGAGCATATTGGCCTGATCGACGACTCTGCCGGTTAAGGCGGGAAAGTTGGGGGCTGCCAGCGTCAGCGCGGACAGACAGAGCAGGCCGACCACCAGGGTCAGCCGCGCGACATACGCCGATAGCGTATTGTTCAACACTAAAAGGTAACCTCAGGTGCTTTGTCGGCGCCCTCGGTGGTGGCCTTGTAGGTGTCACGCATCTCTAGGTCGCTGTACATGGTCATGTGCCACAGCTTACCGGGGAAGGTGCGAATCTCGGTGTTAAAGTCTTTCACTGATTGAATGTAGTCGCGACGTGCGACGGCGATTCTATTCTCGGTGCCTTCAAGCTGAGACTGCAGCGCTAAGAAGTTCTCGTTTGCCTTTAGGTCGGGGTATTTCTCGACTACCACCATCAGGCGGCTTAAGGCAGAGCCCAGCTGCTGCTGTGACTGTTGATACTGCTGCATTGCCTCAGGGTTGTTGGTTAGGTCGGGCTGGCCCTGCTGTGAAGTGACTTTTGCACGCGCCTCGGTGACGGCCTGAAGGGTATCCTTCTCGTGGGCGGCATAGCCTTTGACGGTAGCGACTAAGTTGGGTATCAAGTCACTACGACGCTGGTATTGGTTCTCAACCTGCGCCCAGTCCGTCTTAACTTGCTCATCCAGTGTCGGGATGGTGTTGATTCCGCAGCCTGCCAATAGGCTAACAAAGAGAAAAGTGGTCAGTAATCGCAACATGGGCAACGTATTCCTTGGTCATTAATAAATAGGAGTGCTTTGTATCGGTTAGAATGCAAAACGAAAATAATGGCTAATGATCAGAACAGCGTTCCAATCAAGAAGCGTTGTCGGTTATGGGTGTTAACAGACTGCAATACTTAAAGACGTTAGCAGATTCAAACAGATAAAAAAGCGCATTTATTACTGATCGGCAATCTAGCAGAGGGTGTTGTGCTCTATATCAAACCAATCGTCTCGTGGCTGAGTAAAAGGGCAGGGAGAAGTTAATCGTGGGAAGGGACTGTGTTGTGTCATGCTAGGTGATGCGGTCTTGCCTGGCGTCGACAAGAGATAAAAAAGGGAAGCAATGACGATCATTGCTTCCCTTGCTGAGGTGCTATCAACGACTAGCTGGTCGTGTATTTTAGAATCTCTACCACTTGTTGCGGTGTCGTGCTCCAGGCCATGGCTTCGGCGTCGACTTCTTTGAGTGGATGGATAATGCTCTCGTCGTGCAGCGTGATATACGGTGTGCCAAGTGCCGCGCAGACGCCGGCGTCGAAGGCGGCATTCCACTGCTTGTACTTTTCGCCGAAGCGAATAACCGCGATGTCACAATCCTTTAACAGTCTGCGGGTACGAATACCGTTGACCTTCGAGGACTTATGGTCGCGCCAAAAACCTTCACTCTGTGGTGCCAGAAAATCGCCGGCGGCATCGCTCGAATCGTGGTCGGTGTTGGCAGAATAAAAACTAACAGGAAGGTTTAGTTCTGCGGCGCCATCGATAATTTGCTGTCGCCAGTCACTGTGAATCTCCCCTGATAAGTAAACTTTCCAATGCATGAGCATACTCCTAATCCAATGATGGGGGGCTACCTAGCGGCTATTAATAGGCTAGGCAGTTGGTAAATGTGGGTCGTGGGTTATATCTGTTTTTGCTTAATCTCAGCAGACGGATGATACAGTAGGCCCGCTGTGCGGGCGATAAAAGTATTTGTTATCCGTGTGCGTTGCAGCTGTTTTTGAAGCTGTTTTTTTGCTACGTTTTTGAAATTATTGGTCGAAGTCGTAACTGGCACCAATCGCCGTCACACCCGCGCGTGAGATTTGCGCATCTTGTCCCGCCAGTACGCCGGAGACACCGACGCCACCGATGCATTCGCCCTCAATGATCACCATCTCGCCACCTTCAAGGGTGGTGACGGGCATGGTGAGCGCGGCCATTCTGCCCTGGTTGATCATGTCCTCGAAGACCTTGCTGGGGCGTCGTGTTAGCACGCTGGTGCGCGCCTTCTCTGGCGCTACCATGGCGCTCATCGGTGTGGCACCTTTCATGCGGTACAGCAGAATAGGGTGGCCACCCACATCACAGATGCAGATCGTGACGACCCAACCATTTCTTACCGCCTCTTCCTCGGCAGCGGCCGCGATAATTTTTGCTTCATCTAAGGTTAATATTTTGCGTGATTTCATATTATAGCTCTTTTATTGGTGTGATCGGTTGGCTCGATGTCTTTGTCGTCGCGGCCATCGACAGCGACGACTGTCGCTATTGGGCGCGTACGACGGCAGTGGTCGCTCATCGAAGACGACAGGAATGACCGTTAATCTGCTACGACAGCGCGAGCCGTTAATCGGGGGCGACGCCACCTAGGCTGTCAGTAATTTCTTGTGCCGCCTTTTTGACCAGCGGTGCAATCTCGTTGATGGCGTCATCGGGGAAGCGCACGGCCGGCCCAGAGACAGAGACGCCGGCGATGGCTTCAGAGAATGAGTTGTAGATGGGGGCCGCGACGCAGCGCATACCAGAGTACCGCTCCTGATCATCGAGCGCCCAACCACGCTGCTTGATGACCTCTAAGTCAGCGAATAGCGCGCTGGGCGAGGTGATGGTCTTCTCGGTGTACTCCGGGCAGCCTTTTTTATGCAGAATCTTCTCGACATCGGCGCGGTCGAAATTGGCCAGTAGCGCTTTGCCGATGCCTGAGGCGTGCATCAGTCCTCGGGTACCGGGGCGGAAGAAGGCTCTGATCGGGTTGTGGGACTCGACTTGGCTGACGAAGACCACGTCGCCCTGGTCGGCAATCGCCAAGTTGGCGGTCTCGCCAGTTTGCTCCATTAACTGGCGCATAGCGCCGCGGGCGGAGTCGACCAGGTTGGTGCGGCGCAGATAGGCGCTGCCGACGCGAAAAGCCTCGACGCCGACGGACCAGTGTTGGCTGGCGGCGTCCAGCTCGACGAAACCGTGTTTCTCGAGGGTGCCGAGCATGCGGTGCGCGGTAGAGGGGGGCATACCGACGCTTAGGGCGAGGTCGGTAAGGCTAACCTCATCCTCTTTCGCCAAGGTGATTAATAAGTTAATGCCACGGTCGAGTGCCTGGATAGTGGCGCCTGGCACCTCGCTGGCTGCTGACTTGGGGCGGCCGCGGGGTCTTTTTTTGGGCGTGTTCTCTGGCATGTGAGCCTCCTGCTATGGTTGGCATCAATGACTTAGGCCATTAAGTTTTAGTTTGAAATAGAATTCCATTAACGATGAGAAATGTCAATAAGCACGGTGAATAACCCCATCAATGGCTGATTTAGGGTTATTTTATTTAAAATGGAATTGTTTTCCAAAGTGGTTGTAAAAATAATCTTCTGGGATATACTCGATCCATCATAAAAAAATTGGAGTCAGTCATGCGCAATCAAAACCCAGTATTTATCCCTGGACCGACTAACATTCCCGATCGTCTACGTGCAGCGATGAACGTGCAGACCTCGGACCATAGAGCCCCTGACTTTGCCGAGTCGCTACAGCCTTTGTTGGAAGACTTAAAGAAGGTGTTCAAGACAGAAACCGGCCAGGTTTTCATCTTCCCAGGTAGTGGTACCGGTGGTTGGGAAGCTTCGATCACTAACACCTTGTCACCCGGTGATAAGGTATTGGTTGCTCGTTACGGTATGTTCTCTCACCGTTGGATCGACCTGTGTCAGCGTCATGGTCTCGATGTGGAAGTGATCGAATGTCCTTGGGGTACCGGCGCACCGGCAGACCTTTTCGCTGAACGCTTAGCGGCGGATACGGATCATACGATCAAGGCCGTGCTAGCGACGCACAATGAAACAGCCACGGGTGTGTTGAGTGATATTGCCGGTGTTCGCGGCGCGATGGATAAAAGCTCGCACCCCGCCATGCTTTATGTGGATTGCGTGAGCTCGCTGGCTAGCATGGACTTTCAGATGGAAGCATGGGGTGTTGACCTCGCCGTTTCCGGTTCACAGAAAGGCTTCATGTTAGCGACCGGTATGGCCATTGTTGCGACTAGCCAGAAGGCGCTCGCCGCGGTTGAGACAGCAAGCTGCAGCCGTTGTTACTTCGACTTCCGCGATATGGGCACGGCCAACAAGAACGGTGGCTACCCTTACACGCCGCCAATTCAGTTGATTAGCGGTCTGCGCGCTAGCCTCGACATGTTGTTTGAAGAGGGGCTGGAGAACGTCTATTCGCGTCACTTCAGAATCGCTGAAGGGGTACGTGTTGCCGTCGCGGCATGGGGCTTACGCTTATGCGCCGAGTCACCTGATTTGTACTCCGACTCGGTGAGTGCGATCTATGTGCCAGAAGGGTTTAACAGCGATGAGCTGACCAACCATGCCTTCAACAAGTATGGCGTTTCTTTCGGTGTGGGTCTGGGTGAGATGGCCGGTAAGGCATTCCGCATTGGTCACCTTGGTGAGCTGACGGATGTGCAGGCACTGTCAGGCCTCGCGACCATCGAGATGGCGATGAAAGACCTCGATTACCCAATCGAGCTAGGTGTAGGTGTTGCTGCGGCGCAGGAATACTACCGCTCGACAACTACCGCGAAATAATAATCTCTCAAGCAAGGAGACCGTCATGAGTGACAACGAGACTTTCTACATACCGACGTTTGAGGATGCGCTGGCTGCCAAGGAGCGTATCGCACCTTATGTCCATCGCACGCCAGTAATGACCTCAAGCTTTTTAAACGAGCTTACCGGTGCTGAGTTGTTCTTTAAGTGCGAGAACTTCCAGAAAGCGGGCGCCTTTAAAGTGCGCGGCGCGTCTAACGCGGTATTTGGTTTGAGTGATGAGATGGCTGCGAAGGGTGTGGCAACACACTCGTCCGGTAATCACGCACTGTCACTCTCTTATGCGGCGGGTCGACGTGGTATTCCGGTGACGGTGGTCATGCCACGAACAGCGCCACAGGCGAAGAAAGACGCGGTAAAGGGTTACGGCGGTGTGATTGTCGAGTGTGAGCCGTCAACCAGCTCACGCGAAGAAACCTTTGCCAAGGTGGTCGCTGAATCGGGTGCGGAGTTTGTTCACCCTTACAACGATCCCCGCGTCATTGCCGGTCAGGCAACGTGTTCGATGGAGTTAAACGAGCAAGTTGAAAATCTTGATGCGGTGGTAGCCCCTATTGGCGGTGGCGGGATGATTTCAGGCACCTGTTTGGCGCTGTCGAACATTGCGCCAGAGGTGAAGATTTACGCAGCAGAGCCGCTCAATGCGGATGATGCGGCACGCTCTTTTAAAGCGGGTCACATCATTGCTGACGATGCACCAGACACCATTGCCGATGGTCTTAAAGTACCGCTGAAAGATTTGACCTGGCACTTCGTCAGCAATCATGTCACCGATATTCTGACGGCAACGGAAGAAGAAATTGTCGATGCCATGAAGCTGATTTGGAAGCGAATGAAGATCGTTATGGAGCCAAGCAGTGCGGTTCCTTTAGCGACCATTCTGAAGAATCGCGAATTATTTAAAGGCAAGCGAATTGGCATCATTATTACCGGTGGTAATGTCGATTTAGACCGCCTTCCTTGGTTGAACGATTAAGGGTAATGCCGAGGCATTGCCTCATTTTCTTAAAATAAAACACGTTTTAAAAAAATAATGGAGATAACACGATGAGTTCAGTAGACCTGAGTAAGTTTGAAGTAGGTTACGATATCCCTGCCGCCATCGGCATGGATGAGGCAGATATTCAGACACCTTGCCTCATTCTAGATCTTGACGCGCTAGAAAAGAACATCAAGACCATGGGCGACTATGCCAAGGCGGCCGGTGTTCGTCACCGTGTACACGGTAAGATGCACAAGTCTGTTGATATTGCTAAGTTGCAAGAAGAGCTAGGCGACAGCTGTGGTGTTTGTTGTCAGAAGGTGAGTGAGGCGGAAGTTTTTGCTCGCGGTGGCATCAAAGATGTATTGGTTTCTAACCAGGTTCGTGACCCGGCAAAGATAGATCGCCTAGCGCGTATGCCTAAGTTGGGCGCACGCACCATTTGCTGTGTTGATGACCTCGCTAACGTTGCCGATCTGTCAGCGGCTGCGGTAAAGCACGGCACTGAGATTGAGTGTTTGGTTGAGATCGATTGTGGTGCTGGACGTTGCGGTGTTGTTGCCGGCCAGCCTGTTGTTGATATCGCAGTGGCGATTGCGGCAGCGAAAGGCCTTAAGTTTGCCGGTATTCAAGCTTACCAGGGTGCGATGCAGCACATGCAGAACTACAACGAGCGTAAAGAGAAGACCGGTATCGCGATCGACATGGTGGCGACCACCGTTGAGATGCTGAAGCAGCAAGGCCTTGAGTGTGACATCGTCGGTGGTGGCGGTACGGGTAGCTACTACTTCGAGAGCCAGTCAGGCGTATTCAATGAGCTGCAGTGTGGTTCTTATGCCTTTATGGATGCCGACTACCAGACCATTCATGACGAGAACGGCGAGCGGATCTCTGAGTTTGAAAACTCACTGTTCATCCTGACCTCTATCATGAGCCACACCAAAGCGGATAAAGCTATTTGTGATGCGGGCTTGAAGGTACAGTCGCTAGACAGTGGTCTTCCTTATATCTACGGCCGTAACGATGTTGAGTACATCAAGTGTTCTGACGAGCACGGTGTGATCAGCGATCCAGAAGGCGTTTTGCAGATCAACGACAAGCTGAAATTGGTGCCAGGTCACTGTGATCCTACCTGTAACGTGCACGACTGGTACATCGGTGTTCGTGGCGGCAAGGTAGAGAAAATCTGGCCTGTATCTGCACGCGGTAAAGCATTCTAATCGGAGATAAATGATGACGACTGAAAATTCTCAGCCCGGTTTGGTGATTGTTCCTGAAGATGTCTGTAAAAAAGTCATCGACAGAGCCTCTGCCTTTACCGCCGTTGAAAGTGTTTTTGCGGCGATGGCGAAGGGCGATGCCTACAACTTCCCGGTAATCCGTGAAGCGATTGGCTATGCCGATGCCTTATACGGCTTCAAATCAGGTTTTGACCGTGCGGGTATGGCACTGGGTGTTAAGTCTGGCGGTTACTGGCCGGGCAATGCAGAAAAGGGTTTGACCAATCACCAGTCGACTATTTTCTTGTTCGATCCCGATACCGGTAAGCTAACGGCATTGGTGGGTGGTAACTATTTGACCGCCGTCCGTACCGCTGCTTCCTGTGCCGTCTCTATCGCACACTTGGCACGTAAAGACGCCAAGACGCTCGGTATTATCGGTGCCGGACACCAGGCCAGCTTCCAGCTGCGAGCAGCGGCTGAGCAGCGTCAGTTTGAAAAAATTGTCGCCTGGAACAAGTCACCGGAGCGCCTAGATAGCTTAGCGGCAGTCGCGGCTGATCTAGGGCTGCCTTTTGAGTCTCTCGATCGTGAGCAGGTAGCGGCTCAGTCCGATGTGATTATTACCATTACATCGGCGCACGAAGCGCTATTGCTTAATGATTGGATTCGCCCAGGCACCCACATTGCTTGTATGGGGACCGACACCCGTGGCAAGCAAGAAGTCGATGCACAGTTGTTCGCAACGGCGAGTGTCTTCACTGATGAGGTGGCGCAGTCCATCAGCATTGGTGAGGCACAGCATGCGGTCGATCAAGGCCTGTTGACACAAGATGACATTACGCCGATAGGCGATGTGATTAACGGTGTCGATGGTGGCAGAACATCTGCTGAGCAGATCACCTTGTTTGACGGCACCGGCGTGGGACTACAGGATCTTGCTGTAGCCACAACGGCTGTAGAGTTGGCGGTAGCTAAAGGTCTCGCGACCTCGGTTGCACTCTAACACTTTCAATTAACGGAAATGCGCCCTAGTGTGGGCATCCACAAAAACGCCGAAGCTGCCCGCGAAGCTTCGGCGTTTTTGTGTTTGTTTTAAAAAAATATTATCGATTAAATTAGCCAGTGTTGTACAAAATCACGTGGCAGTGCGCCGGTACTGCGTTTAAAGGCACGGCGGAAGCTGCGAGCATCATGAAAGCCCAGTGCCTCAGCGAGTTGTTGAGTATTGAGTTGGTCATGGTGCAGTAAATACATCACGCGGTGGAATCGGCAAAGGTCGAGCAGCTGTTGAAAGCTATACCCCTGACTTTTTAATCGTCGCTTCAGTGTGGCCGGGCTCATGCCGAATGCCTCGGCGCTCTGATTTAAGCTGTTGTGTTTGCCGCTCGATAGCACTTGCTGATAGAGCAGGTCGATCATATGAGGCCGCCCAGAAGCTGATTGGCTGTGCCGCCGACACTCAATGGTGCTGATCATTTGGGCGCTGTCGTTGGTTGCCGTCTGTTCTGGCGCAACGACAGAGCCGCCGGACAGTGCGATACCGTTAGTGATCGGGGAGTGAAAAAACTGTGTGGCGATATACTTCGGTGTGTTGCTGCGTTGTAAGTCCTCGCTATAGTTAGCAGCCAGCCCATTTTTGTCTGCAAGATAGTCACAGAAACCCTTCAGCTCAGTGGGGGCGGTTGTCGGGTGACGGCGTATAAGGGTGAAGATAATGCCGAGCAAGGTTTCCATGGTAAATCGCTGCAACGGCTTATCGTGAAAAAAATCGAGCAGATAAACCAACAGTGTGGGGCCTGTCTGGTACTGTCTCAGTTGGCACAGTGGCAGTAGCATACGTTGATATGCCATGAGGCTGGCTAGTGCCTCGGTGAAGCTGTCGGCAGTATCGAGTAGCCGGCAGAGTGGGTTGAGTGGATTTTGCAGCAGACGTTCACCATAGAGTAGGGCGATATTCTCTCCCGGTTTCAGTCGGATCGCGTTTTTTAAAATCACACGATACTGCTCGGCACTGATCATCTTTTCGCTGTAAACGATATCATCATAAAAAAGCTTGCTACCCCGTAATAGCTTGTGGCTATCGATTCCGCGGGCGGCAAACAGGTCGAGTAATTCGGTGAGCACGTAATGACTGTGGATATAGCAGCTGTCCTGATCGAGCGCGCGACTGACATCAACGCTTGTCTGCTTGTATTGAGTCGTTTCAGCGGATACACCGCTGCCAGAGAGCCCCCGACTGGAAAAGGCGTTAGTGGCAATAGGGCCGATAAATGGCGGCGTTTTATAGCTCGATGCCATGTTTATAGCGCCTGCAGCGAACTAGTCGTAGCGTACTGTCGCGGTGCCAGGTCGTAGCTTTTACTACGCTGCAGGGCTTGGTTGGCGGCATCGATCAGATTGCTGGCAGTATTTAGTGAGGGGGAAGAGAGTGCGACACCGCAGCGGACGCTGAGATAGCAACAGCTGTCATCGCGCTGTGTTTTATAGGCCAAGGCCTGTACGGCGTTCTGTAACTGTTGGCTCAGCTCCATGGTGACGGCATAGGAAGTGTCAGGCATAACAACGGCGAAGCTGTCGCCAGCATAGCGACAGAGTAAGTCTTTATGGCGAATGTTGAGTAGTAATAGGTCGGCAATATCTTGTAACACGTAATCGCCTTCCGTGTTGCCGTAGTGTTGGTTAAAGCTAAAAAAGTCTTTGATGTCGAGGATAACTAACGCTATCGATTGCCGCCCCTTGTGTTGCAGCTGGCTGTTGATGTGGTCGTTCAGGTAGTGGCGATCGGCCAGCTTCGTTAATGCATCGACTTGATTGTGTTCGCGAACATTTTTTTCGCGTTTTTGCAGCTGACGATTGATCGTGCATTGCTCCTTGTGCCACAGAGGGAGACCAATGCTTAGCAAGATTAAGCCGCCAATCATCGCGATGGGTTCGACCCAGGTGAGCAGGATGGCGTCTTTGGGTAAGCGTAAGAACTCATCGAGCAAATCCATCCAGAAGGCGACGAAGACGGCGCCGATTCCGTAGCTTAATAGGCGGCTCACCCGGCCTGCAGGGCGGCTGATAGAGAGGTAACTCAGCCACAATAATGTGATCGCCGTTGCCCCGCCTTCGCCGATGACGTCGAGCCAGTCGATCTCGCGCCAAAACTTATGGCTGGCTTGTTGATCGCTCAGCAACAACAGCGCGATGGCGACGCTCATTATGGTTATTAGACGCAGGCGATTTTCTTTATTCGTTAGCATGGTGTTATTCGTCGTGATTATTGTGTGTGTTGGTATAGCAGAGCGAGATGTCAGTGATGTGACAGCTAAGTGTCGGCTCGATGACGGTGAGCGAGGGGGGCATTTAAGCTCAGCTAAGATTTTGGCGTGGTGAAAATTGAGCGCTAGACGCGATGAAGACCGCTGAGTGCATCGTGAGGCCGCGAGCAAGGGACGGTACCGATTAGCCTTGCGCTTTTTTATCCGCTGCTAACGGGGGCTAATTGAGCTCATCAGGGTATTCATTCGCGCTGATTTAGCTTTGATGTGCCGTCGCTGTAAAAAAGCTGTCATCGATTCCTTTTACTCTGCAGCGACTTTATGCCGAGGGCGTATTCAGGTGCTTTTTCGAGGCATCTTGTCGTTGCATTGTCTAGGGGACAAAATGAACAATAAGAGAGTTAAAACACAGTTTAGAAAAAACCTACTGGCGTTGGCTATTGCTGCGGCTTCTACAGCGGCGATGGCCGATGGTCGGCTCGAAGGTAAGGTGTCGCTGGAGCAGGCTGGGGTGTCGCTGGAAGGGGCGAGCGTCACGATTCCATCGCTGAATCTAAAGACCAATACCCGTCGTGATGGCAGCTATACGCTCTCTTCTGTGCCTGCGGGTGAATATGAGTTGGTGGTCGACTACCTAGGTGCCGAACTGACGAAGACAACGGTTGTTGTTCAAGATGACGAAACACAGTCGCAGAATTTCGTGCTCAGTAAGCGCAGTGATGAAGAGGTGCTGGTCATTGGTCAGTCGGCCTCGGCCAATAAATCATTGAACAAGCAGCGTGCGGCGGACAATATTAAGTCGATTGTCTCAGCCGATGCGATCGGTAACTTCCCCGACGCCAATGCCAGTGAGGCGTTGTCGCGGATGCCTGGGATCTCTATCGAGCGGGATCAGGGCGAAGGACGTTTTGTGCGTGTACGGGGACTGGCGCCGAAGCTCAATGCGGTGACTATCAACGGCACCAAAATGCCGGCTCCTGGTGGCAGTCAACGTTCGGTGGGGATGGATACGATCCCCTCTGACTTGATTGAGTCGTTAGAGGTGACAAAGTCGTTGACGCCGGATATGGATGCCGACGCCATCGGTGGCAGCATAGAGGTGAAGAGCCTGAGTGCCTTCGATCGCGAGGGTTTCTACTACTCAGCCTCAGCCGAGGCGAGCTACGACGATCATACCGGCGATACTAGCCCTAAACTGTCGGCGGTAGCCTCCAATGTGTTTGAGCTCGGCGACGCCGATAGAAAGCTTGGCGTGGCCGCTGCAATCAGCTGGTACGACCGTGATTTTGGCTCCAATAACGTCGAAACGGGTGGAGCTTGGGATTTTGAGCAGTCCCCCGCAGGCTTAGAAGGTTTTGAGCAGCGTCATTACACGATCAACCGCCAACGTACCGGCCTGGGAGTGAACTTTGATTACCAGCACGGCGTTGATCATGAGTACTATCTGCGCACGTTAATGAGTGAGTTTCAAGATACGGAAACACGTCAGGCCAGCGTGATTGAGTTTATCGATGGCGAGGGTGACGGTGAGGCGCGGGCAGCCGGTGTGCGTGGTCAGGCCGAGGTGGCGCGCGAGCTGAAAGACCGTATAGAGCAACAAACGGTGCGCTCGGTTGTTATCGGTGGCATCAACCGTGTTGATAGCTGGACCTACGATTACGCCGCGGGCTTCTCCGTGGCGACAGAGAAGAAAGATCAACATATCGCCGGTGCTGCCTTTGAGGCTGAGTTCGACGATATGGGCTGGATGGACAGTGAAAAGCCCTATCTGCTCGCCCCTGCGGGGTATTACGATGCGGCATCCTATGCGCTGGATGATGTCGAGACAGAATCCGTCGATGCACAAGACCGTGAGCACAACATACGTCTCGATATCAGTCGTGACTTTTTTATTGGTGATTTAGCTAGTCAGTTTAAGTTCGGTGGCAAGCTGAGTCGACGAGAAAAAGTGAGCGATGACGAAGTGATCGACTACGGTGACTTCTCTGACCAGCTATTGCCCATGAGTAGTTATGTTAGTGGCGAGGTTGACTACCGTCTGGCTTCCTACGGTCCCGGTATCGATGGGGGCAAACTCTCTTCTGTGCTCGCGCAGGCGGGGGAGGTCGAGCGCAACCTCGAGGATTCGCAGGTTAACGACTACACTATCCACGAAGATATTAATGCAGCCTACGCCATGATGACGGTCGATATCGATCGTTGGCGCATACTCGGTGGCATGCGTTATGAGGCGACTGATATCACTGCCGATGGCCTGTCGTTTAACGAGGAGGCTGACGAAGCGACTACAGCGACGCAGTTCTCTAACGACTACGATCATTGGTTGCCGGCGTTGCATGTACGTTACTCGCTCAGCGAACAAAGCATTCTGCGCGCGGCCTGGACAAACTCGGTGGTGCGGCCGACGTTCGAGGAGATGTCGCCCGGTGAGTATATCGATGGCAATGAAGTTGAGCGCGGTAACCCCAACCTAGATCCGTGGGAGTCGAGCAATATTGATGTCGGTATCGAGCATTACTTTGCTACCGCCAGTACGCTGCAGGCATTCCTGTTCTATAAAGACATTAGTCACTTTATCTATGAGAGTGAGCACACGCTGAGCGATGCGAATGAAACTGAAATCCACAGCTTTAGCAATGGTGATAGTGCCGAGGTGTATGGACTGGAGTTAGTGTATCAACAGCAGTTCAGCCAACTACCGGCCCCCTGGGATGGCTTGTTAGTGGAGGCGAATGCGACCTTCACCGACTCAGAGGCCGACCTGGGTGATCGTAAAGTGACGCTACCGAGCCAGTCGGACGTGATCGGCAACCTGAGTATTGGCTACGAGAACGACTGGATGAGCCTGCGTCTTTCGGCCAATTATAAATCGGAATACCTGTTAGAGACCGGCTCAAGCCAGCAGGAAGATGCCTACGTGGATGAGCAGATGCAGGTCGATGCCACGGCGCGCTTCTGGATCACGGAGGGTATTCAGCTGTATCTGCAGGGCATCAACCTGACCAATCAGCCCTACTATGTCTATAACAATCACGCTAACTACAACAATCAATATGAAGAATATGGACCGACCTTTAAGTTGGGCGTCCAGTTGACCGATTTCTAGCCGCCTCAGATTCGCCGGGATACGAGGTTATTTAACCGTCATTAATCAATAAGTGATGAGAGAAAAATGAAGAACAAAGAGTGTAAAAAAATAACATTGAGCAAAAATAAAAAATACAGCTGGCAGGGCAGGCTCGCTGCGGGGGTGGTGTTGCCAGGCTTGCTGTTGTCATTGTCGGCTTGCCAGATGGGACAGCAAGGTGATGTTGCGACACAAGCTGGGGCAGTGCTGAAGCTGCAGCCGCTGGCAGGCGATATCGTCGAGCCGAGTCTGGCTAAGCTTCTGCAGATGCCCGACGGTGAGCAGCGTTGGTTGTTGGCCAGCGAAAGCGAGGGGCTATTGGTCACTGCCGCAAGCGGCAAGGTGCTGCAGCGTATTGAGGGTCATTATGAAGCCTTCGATCTGCGTGATGGCGTTACATTAGCTCGCGAGGGCAACTCACAGCATGATGCGACGGTCGTGCTGACGGTTGATGCGAGTAATAATACGCCCAAGTTATTGACGTTAGAGGCGGGACAGCTTTCACTGCTAGCGGATCTTAAGGCACCCGGCTTTCAAATCGATCAACTGTGCCTATTTCGCGACCGCAGCGACAATCTTTACGCCAATTTTCTCGGTGGGCGAGGTCATAACCAGCAGTGGCTCATCTACGATGGTCAGCAGCAACAGGTAAAACAGCGTCTTGTGCGTGATCTTCCGTTGCCCGTGGAGAGTACGTTTTGTAGCGTCGATGACGCCAGCCAAACACTTTATGTAAGTGAGGAGGGCTTCGGGCTTTGGGCCTATCAGGCAAACCCTGAGGCTGAAGCCGAGCGTGAGTTGATTGATTTGGCTGCGCCGCGCGGCACCGTTACCGGTGATCTAGCCGGTATTCAGGCCTTCGCCGGTGGCGTCTATGCGCTAGATGTCGAGTCGGCTGAGTTACATCGTTATGATGCGGTGGATGGCGGCTATACACTTAATGCATCGTGGCAGCTGCAGAGCGAAGGCGATCAGGCTCTGGTTCCAGAAAAACTGACGCTGAGTGCTTCGGCCGGTAGTCAAACAGCCGATGAGGCGACACAGTTGGTTGTTTATGATGATGAAACTGGTGGCTTATTCACCGCCAGCTTTGTTGATCAGCCTCCGGCGGCCAAGGCGCTAACCGCATACCCTGAAGTGCAGCCACTGCAGCAGACCGAGCCTATGCACAGCTTTGGCGATGCCGCCGATGACCCTGCCATTTGGGTGAACAGCCGAGATAAGCGCAGCAGTCGTATTTTGGCGACGAACAAGCGCTTGGGGCTGGAAGTCTTCGATCTAGAGGGCAAGGCAATACAACGTATTGCGCTGGGGCCGATTAATAATATCGATATTCGCTATGGGATGACGCTACAGGGCAAGGTGATGGATGTCGCCGCCGCCACGCTGCGCAGTGATAATAGTATTGCGCTGTTTACGATCGACCCTCAAAGCGGTGTTGTGCATCAGGCGGGCAGCATCGCCACGGATTTAAAAGAAATCTACGGCAGCTGTATGTATCAGAACCGTGCCGGTGAAAACTACGTTTTTATTAACGATAAAGATGGCCGTTTTCAGCAGTATCAACTGCACCAACAGGCATCGGTAAAGCCGGGTGGACCGCTGCTGACCGGTAGCAAGGTGCGTGAGTTTTCCCTCGACAGTCAGCCGGAAGGCTGTGTGGTTGATGATCAAAACGACCGTCTGTTTGTCGGTGAAGAGGATCATGCTGTGTGGGTGTATGGTGCCGCGGCCGATGCAGGTCAGCAGGGGCGTCTACTCGCTAAGGTCGGTGATGTGCTAGTCGACGATATCGAAGGTATAGCGCTTTATATCGATGGTGCTAAAGGCTACTTGGTTGTCTCCAGCCAAGGCGATAATAGCTACGCCGTCTACGACCGCTTACCGCCCTATGCTTATCGTGGCTCCTTCCGTGTTGGCCTAAACGCGCACGACGGTATTGACGGTGCTTCAGAGACTGATGGCTTAGAGGTCAGCTCGACAAACTTTGGCGGCGCTTTCGCGCAGGGGATGTTGGTCGTGCAAGATGGTCGCAACGTGATGCCGCTTGCGCCACAGAACTTTAAGTACATTGCCTGGCAGGATATTGCGAAGGCGCTTAACTTATAATCGGTGTATTGAAAGCGTAAATTTAAATGTAATTGACTGTTGTTAAACCACTGAGGCGTTAAAACCCAGAGGCGTTAAAACCCAGAGGTGTTAAAACCCCAGAGGCGATGCCGCTGGGGTTTTTTTATATGTTGAATAAAGTACTGCCGCTATGCTGCTTTTAACTTACCTTTCCTGCTGCCAACCACATTGATGATAGCCCCGGAAATAATGAGTGTGCCGCCGATCCAGGTCCATAGTGATGGGATTTCACTGAACACCAACCAGCCAAGGATAATAGAGAAGACAACCTGTATATAGGCATAGGCCATGGTCTTGCTAGCGTCTTCAGTTTGCATGGCCTTGGTCAGTCCCACTTGGCCGACCTGGGTAAAGAGGCCCACAAACAGTAGTAACAGCAGTGCCTCATGATTTGGCATGACAAAGTTATGGCCCAATAGAATAATGGACAAGGGCAGGGCGATAAGCGGGAAGTAAAGCACAATGACAGAGCTATCTTCGGTGACGCTCAGCTGTTTGACGATCACATAGGCGATGCCACTGCCGAAGGCACCGAGTAGGGCGGCGGTGACACTAAGCAAGGGGAGGCTTTCTGTGTGATCGAAGGTGAAGCCAGGGGCAACAATGAACAGTAAGCCGACAATACAGCAAACGATACAAATGATTGTCGATAGCTTGATCCTCTCCTTGAGAAAGAGCACGGCTAAGATCGCCGTAAACACCGGGTTGAGGTACTGCAGGATGGTTGCCTCGGCTAACGGTAGTGTGGAAACGGCGTAATACACACAGATCAGCGCTAACGATCCCGCTATGCCCCTGGCCAGTAAGAGCTTTCTATTATTCCCTAGTGGTGAAATCCCCTTTCTTTTGACATCGATATAGCTAATAAATAACGACACAATGGCTCTCGCTGCGACGATTTCAAAAACTGGGATGCCGTAGGTATGAACGAGCTTAACGCAGCTGGTCATTAGGGCAAAGGCAAGGGCCGACATCAGCATGTAGCGGATGCTGAGAGGAATATTGGTGATAAAATTGTTGAGCATAATAACCTACTAACTCCCTATGGATATAGGTGAAGTTATGTATATAGCGTGAAAGAGGCGGGCATTATACCAAAGTGGGCAGCACATTGAGTGAAAGATGTTGTAGGGGTTTATAGCAATCTGTTGGCGCCTGCGAAAGCAGGTTTTAACGGGGAGCCGGCAGCCGTGTTGAAGTGATTGATTGTTCTTTGTATACCAGCAGTTAGTTTAGCGATGCTTGAGCCGTTAAAACTGCCGCCGCAGTCAGCGATGGTCTATTGAGCTAACGGCGTCAGAATAAAGGGGGAGGGGAGCTAGCCTTTCTGCCACTCTTCGATGGCTTCCTTAGCGGCACGAAAAGCCTCAATTCCGGCTGGAACACCGCAGTAGACGGTAGCTTGAAGCAGCACTGCCTGAATCTCTTGGGCAGAGCAGCCGTTACGTAGCGCCCCCCTGACGTGAGCCTTTAGTTCAGTGGGAGCCTTGAGCGCGGCGAGCGTTGCGATGGTAATAAGGCTTCTGGTTTGTTTGGGGAGGGCGTCGTTAGCCCAGATTTCCCCCCAGCAGTTCTCTGTGACTAAATCTTGCAGCGGTTTATTGAAGTCGGTTGCAGCATCAATCGCCCTATCGACATATTCATCGCCTAACACTTCACGGCGGACGTTCATTCCTTGCTTATACTTCTCACTTTCCATGTAACTTACTCAAATCGAATTGGATTTAACGATCGATTATAGCGGTTCGTTGGCGGCCGCACTATGGCTTTGTGAATCAAAACGGTTGGCTGGATCATGAGAGTTATCGCTGAGCAATAAGTGATGGCTACGAGTCACCCGTTAGCGTCAATCGACCTTTCAGTGCTGACTGTTTTATGATCAATTCTCCTCGACATTCAGCGACTAACCCTCTATAGTACGCGGCCTTATGTACACCGTATTTGCCGCTCTTGATTAACGCGCCTTCGCGCCGTTAGCTTCTACTCGCCGCTGTTGGTCTACCTTATTCGTAATAAGCCGCTACGCATTAGCGGCTTATTTTTTGCCCTAGGAATACGTCTTTTGATTACTACCGCAAACATCACCATGCAGTTTGGCGCCGAGCCCCTGTTCGAAAATATCTCCGCTCAATTTGGTGGCGGTAATCGCTACGGCCTGATTGGCGCGAACGGCTGTGGCAAGTCAACCTTCATGAAGATCCTCAGTGGTGAGCTCGCGCCAACCTCGGGTAACTTCTCTATCACCCCGGGCTTTAAGGTCGGTACTCTGAGCCAGGACCAGTTCGCCTTCGAAGAATACAGCGTTGTCGATACCGTCATCATGGGCGATGTCGAGCTGTGGAAGGTGAAGGCCGAGCGTGAGCGCATTTACAGCCTGCCCGAGATGAGCGAAGCCGATGGTATGAAGGTGGCTGAGCTCGAAGTAGAATTCGCTGAGATGGACGGTTATAGCGCTGAGAGCCGCGCAGGTGACATCCTGCTCGAGGCGGGCATTGATGAGGAGTTTCACTTCGGCCTGATGAGCCAAGTCGCTCCGGGCCACAAGGTGCGTGTATTGCTAGCGCAGGCCTTGTTTGCCAACCCAGACATCCTGCTGCTTGATGAGCCGACCAACAACTTGGATATTCATACCATCAACTGGTTAGCTGAAGTGTTGAACCAGCGTAAGTCGACGATGATTATCATCTCGCACGATCGCCACTTCTTAAACAGCGTATGTACCCATATGGCGGATATCGATTACGGTGAGCTGCGTATCTACCCGGGTAACTACGAGGCGTTTATTGAGGCGTCCGAGTTGATCCGCTCACAGCTGCTACTCGAGAACGCAAAAAAGAGCGCTGAAATCGACGAGCTACAGGCTTTTGTTAATCGCTTCGGTGCCAATGCTTCCAAGGCTAAGCAGGCTAGCTCTCGCGCGAAAAAGATGGATAAGATTAAGCTTGATGATGTGAAGTCATCCAGCCGAATGACGCCGTCAATCAGCATGAAACAGGATAAAAAATTACACCGCCAGGCGCTCGTGTTGGAAGAGCTCTCGCACGGTTTTGACGGCGAAACCCTGTTCAGTAACGGCAACATGATCTTGGAAGCGGGTGCCAAACTGGCGATTATCGGTGAGAACGGTGCCGGTAAAAGTACCTTCCTGCGTTGTTTGATGGATGAGCTGCAGCCGAACAGTGGTGATATTAAGTGGGCGGAGAACGCACAAGTGGGTTACTGTCCTCAGGACAGCACAGCGGACTTCGACTGTGACTTGAATCTGTTCGACTGGATGAGCCAGTGGCGTACCCCCAAACACGATGACCTCGCCGTACGCGGCATGCTCGGTCGTCTGCTATTCACCGAAGACGATGCCAATAAGAAGGCACGGGTGTGCTCGGGTGGTGAAAAGAACCGCCTACTGTTTGGTAAGCTGATGATGATGAACACCAACGTCTTGGTGATGGACGAGCCGACCAACCACTTGGATCTCGAGGCCATTGATGCGCTTAACATCGCACTGAAAAACTACGATGGTACGCTGATCTTTGTCAGCCACGACCGTGAGTTCGTCTCCTCTTTGGCGACGCGAGTGCTCGAGATTAAAGACAAGGAGGTCATCGACTTCCAGGGCACCTACGACGAGTACTTAGACAGCCAAAAGGAAGTACAGGCGGTCGCTTAAAACGTTCATGTCGTTTGCTGCTAAGCAATAAAAAGGCGCCTTGGGCGCCTTTTTTGTGGTTATTCTAGACAGAAGTCCTTCTCTGCCATCGCTGTTAAGCTGGACAGCTTCGCCCTAACGATTTCACTGTGAGACTTGGCCCTCGGTAACATACGGGCATAGTAAAACTCGGCAGTCTGTATTTTAGATTGGTAGAAGTCGTCACCTAAATCTGCACTGTCAGACTTTTTCTGCGCCAGCTTCTCGAAGGCCGTCAACGCCATCAACGCCCAGTAATAAGCCGACATCAGATAGCCGCTAAACATCAAAAAGTCGTGGGTCGCAGCGCCAACGGCATCGCGGTCTTTACGCGCCGCCAGCAATATCGACAGCAACATTCTCTGCCAGCGTAACTGATAGCCCATTAGCGGGCCGATAAACTTCATCATCTGCCAGCGATGCGGGCTCGCTAGGCTGCGTTTATACAAGTTTAAAATCCGCTTATTAACGGCACCGTACTGTTTAAATTTATCGAGAATCACTTTACGACCCAGCAAATCGAGGCCCTGAATACCCGTCGTTCCTTCGTATAGCGTTGCAATGCGTACATCACGACTAATCTGCTCCATCCCCCACTCTTTGATATAACCGTGGCCGCCGAAGACCTGCATCCCCTCGTTGGCCGCCTCGATACCCATCTCGGTAAAGAAGCCCTTCAATATCGGCGTGATAAAGCCGAGCTCAGAGTCAACCGCCTCTCGCTCTTTATCGTCGGTTGCCGCCATCATCTTGTCGGCGATCATCGCCGCATCGTACAACATCGCCCGCCCAGCACCGGCGATTGCCTTTTGCTTTAACAACATGCGGCGCACATCGGGGTGGTGAATAATACTGTCAGCGGCCTGTTGAGGCTCTACCGGGCCACCTAAAGTGCGCATCGAGCGACGCTCTTTGGCGTAGGCTAACGAATTTTGAAAAGCCAGCTCGGCCGCGCCAATACCCTGAATCGCCGTACCTATTCTGGCGGTATTCATAAAGGTAAACATGGCATTGACGCCCTTGTTTTTCTCGCCCAGCAGGAAGCCTTTAGAGCCATCAAAGTTCATCGTACAAGTCGCCGAACCGTTGATGCCCATCTTGTGCTCGATCGAGCCACAACTAACCTGATTGGCCTCGCCAAGCGATAAATCGTCGTTGGGTAAAATCTTCGGCACGATAAAGAGAGAGATACCCTTAGTGCCTGCAGTCTCGCCCTCAATCCTCGCCAATACGATATGAACAATATTCTCGGCCAAGTCGTGTTCACCTGAGGAGATAAAAATCTTACTGCCGGTGATGCGATAACTACCGTCGTCGCTCGGAACGGCCTTCGACTTCATCTGCCCGAGATCAGAGCCACAGTTAGACTCGGTTAGACACATTGTGCCAGTCCAGCTCCCCTCTACCAACTTACTGAGATAGCCACGCTTCTGCTCTTCCGTGCCATGCTCAATCAGCGTATTCATCGCCCCCAGGCTCAGCCCAGGATACATACCGAACGACCAGTTGGCAGTGCCGACGATCTCCGACTTAATTACCCCTAGCGATAACGGTAAACCCTGACCGCCATATTCCTCGGGATGCGACAAGCCCTGCCAGCCGTTATCGACCCACTGCTGATAGGCCTCCTTAAACCCCGCCGGCGTCGTTACCTGACCATCTTTAAAGCTACAGCCCTCTGCATCGCCCGACTGGTTAAGGGGGAATAAAACGTTCTCGGAGAACTTGGCACACTCTTGACTAATCGCCGCCACCATTTCCGGCGTCGCTTCCGCCCCCTGTGGTATCGTCTTATAGTGCGCATCAATATCGAATACTTGTTGGGTGACAAATTGAATGTCTTTTATCGGCGATTTAAATACTTTCACAGTAGCTTCCTTTGCAGCGGCATTATGCGATGCCAGTGTCATCTTATATTTTTTTAATCTCGACGTTTTATTATATCGTCGAGTATTTATTAACGTCGTTAATCAGGCGGTCACGATCTTGTTAGGCTCGCTAGCGGGCGCCCTAACGACGTCGGCCGTAAGCATCTCGGTCACCAGGTGAAGTTGATTTACGTCTTTATTCCAAAGCTCTAATCGCGGCAGTGCAGAATCAGAACCCTGCTTAACCGAAAACAGCTTAACCTTGGCGGGTAACATCAACGGCTTTTTAAATTGATGACGAATACGACACCGGCCGCCATCAGCATCGCTCATCAGCGCCGCCGAGCTTCTGGCTGCAACGTACATGCCGTGCATGATTTGCTGTTTAAACGAAAATAATTTGGCGCTGATATCAAATAAATGGATCGGATTAAGGTCTCTACTCAACAGCGCGTAACGCCTCGCCATAGCAGGTTTTAGCAGCCAAGTTTCGATCTTATTATCAATCTCCGTTTCTTTGCTGTCTGTCAGCCCGGCGGCCTCTCTCGGCATCATAGTTGAACCTACCTTGCAACGGTAAAGCAGCGTCATCGTGCTGCGCCAGACTAAACCATCGTCGTCATAAGCTTCGGTTTCTATCGCAAAGTGAATCCCCTTAGCCGTATTTGATAACTTGCCAAGCTTGCACTTAAATGCCAATACACAACCTGCGGCGGCAACAGGGGGTTTCATCCACTGCGCCTCGTTCTCAACATGAACCAAACCCAGCACCGCTAGGGGGAAATCCCTCGCCGTTAATACCGCCATCTGCAGCGGAAAGGCCATGATCTGCGGATATAATAACGGCAGCTGATCAGATCTAGGGATATTGCATAGCTTACGATAGCGGGCCAGCGCTTGCTGCTTTACCGCCATCGGCTGTTGTTGCAGTTCGATGACTGGCAAGGCATCACCTAGCTGATAGCGCTTTTGTCGTTTTTTTAAAACGGCTTTTAAATAAACCAAGGCCATGACAGGTTGTCGCCGGTAAGTGAATTGCACGCTGCTCATCCTGTTGTTATTGAGTAGAGTATTACGGTAACCGACAACCGTAACAATAAAATTGGTTGAGAATTTATTATTCGCCGCTCCTCGGTCAATCCCTCTACAAACAAACGTATTCGACCGCCGCTATCACCGGCTTATTGGTATTATGACTAGCAATAAAAAAAGGAGGGAGCATGACGACACAGCTAAAAGATGCCGGCACCTTAATACGCCTGGCTTATCAATCTATGCAGTCTATGGGTCTAGACGCCGATGAAGTATTAAGGCGGAGCAATCTTACTAGCCAGCAGCTTTACGACAGCAGCTTGCGCACGCCGCATCAGGGCCAATCATCGTTTTGGCAGGCTGCCGAAGCCGTCTCTGGCGATGCTTACATCGGTCTTAGTATCGGTGATAATATGCCGGTATTTAAAGGCTTAGTACTCGAATATCTACTGATCAGTGCCGCCAACTACCGCGATGGCATTGAGCGCATCATTAACTACCAGCGCCTCATTAGCGACGCCTTGGATATCCAGATTGGCGAAGACGGCGACTACTTCTACTTGAGCTTTCGCTACGCTGACAGCAACAGTCAGTTGATCGACTGTACGCTGATAAGCATCGCCAGAGCGCTGCTATTAAATAGCGATTCGACTTTACAGCCACAGCGCGTCGAACTCTGCCACTCGCCAGCGGCCAACCCCGGCGCTTACCACCGCCTAGATCGTGACGTAGGCAACAATATTCTCTGCCGCTACCAGCGCGCTTTTAACTGCCAGGTGACTTTTGAAAAATCTGAAAATAGGCTTTATTATTCTCGCCAGTCGCTACTACGCCCCTCTATGCACAGCCAGCCAGAGCTGATCATGTTCCACGAACAATGCGCCGAGGCACAGCTAAGTTATTTGCAAAAACAAGATCTTATCGGTCTTGTCGAGTACAACATCGGTAAAAACCTTTCAACCGGCGAGCACCAGTTGAGCGCCATCGCGAAGCAGATGAGGCTATCGCCCGCCAGCTTACAGCAGCAGCTCGAAGAGGCCGGTACCAGCTACAGCAAACTGCTTAACGATTATCGTCACGCCCTGTCGCTACGGCTACTTATCCACAGTGACGACAGCATTGCCAATATCGTTCAGCGTACAGGCTTCTCCGAACCCAGCACCTTCTATCGCGCTTTTAAACGCTGGGAGGCAATGACGCCTATCGAGTACCGCAAAAAACATCGCCTGCACTAGCAGTGCAGACGAAAATATAGCGGCACCCGCTCTACGCGCCCAACCAGCTTTGGCCGCAGACCCTGATCACATTGCCCGTCATCATAGCGGTACCCGGTGCGGCGAAGAAGGCGATGGTATTCGCCACGTCTTCTGGCTTACCGGCTTGGCCTAAGGCGTTGATGCGCTTGCCGACCTCACGCACTACAAAGGGAATTGCCTGAGTCATCTCTGTCTCAATAAAGCCGGGGGCGACGGCGTTGATGGTGCAACCATACTCTTTCAGTAGCGGCGCCATGCTCTCGACGTAGCCGATGATGCCCGCCTTAGATGCACCGTAGTTAGTCTGCCCCATATTGCCGGCGATACCGCTGACCGACGAGACACAGATTACTCGCCCGCCTTTGCCCAGTAGCTTCTCGTGCAATAAATGCTCGGTGATTCGCTCGACCGCAGTGAGATTAATATCGACTGTTGACGACCAGAAATTTTCCGGCATATTTCGCAGTTTTTTATCGCGGGTAATACCGGCGTTATGCACCAAAATATCGACCTTTCCATAAGCCTCTTTGCTATAACGCGCGATCACCTGCGGCGCGTCATCGCGACTAATATCAGACGCCAATATGCGGCCACCAATACTTGCCATGACGGTCTCTAGCGTCGGTAGCGCCTGGGGGATATCGACACCGATGACCTTCGCCCCGTCGCGAGCTAAGCTACGCGCTATCTGCTCGCCAATACCACGCGATGCGCCGGTAACAACGGCGACTTGGCCACTTAACGGCTGCGCCAAAACCAGGGGGGGCAGAGTTGCCAGAGGGTTATTGATATGTAAAATCTGACCGCTGATATAAGCAGAGCGAGGCGACAACAAAAATTGCAACGGGGCGATCAAGCCGGCCTCCGCTCCCTCTTGCACATAGATTAGCTGAACGGTGATACCTTTACGTCCCACCTCTTTGCTCAGCGAACGGACAAAGCCCTGCAGTGCACGTTGGGCAGTATGATAACGAGGCGAGATCTGGGTCTGCGGCGTTCTCGCCAGCAGCACAATACGCCCGTTAGAGGTGATGTGGCCAATCAGCGGTTTGAAAAAATGATAAACATCGACAAGTTTCTCGCTGCGATCAATCGCGCTGGCATCAAAAATAGCAGCCTTAACTCCCTCAGCAGGTATCTCCGTTAACGCTAAATTGTTGACCTTATAGTTGAGCTTTGCCGCGCCGCTATCGAGATAATTCGGCGAGCTATTGTCGTTGCTTTGCAACGCCTCTGCGCCCGTGATTTGCAAGGCCGACAACATCGGCGCCAAAAGCGGCGTCGCCTCGGTACCACCAATATAGACTTGACCACTAAACGGCTGCGCCTGATCTTTTACATTGCGCTGCAAACTCGGCGCCATCGGTACGCCTACCGTTGATAAAAGCTTTTGTCCCATGCTGCGGTTTGCTACCTGTTGATCGGCCATTGCTTATCCCTTTCGCTATTTAAGTTATCAATTATATTCGCGGCTTTCTGCCTGGCGCAGCAAGCTACGTCTCGACTTCTATCTTGCTTTCTATTCGCAAGCTTCACACACACCTAACTAGGCGTTTAGCTGAGTAGGCTATTTTACCGGTTGAGCTGTAAATGCCATTGGCTCGCAGCGCTAACCGCCGAGTTACCCGGCCAATGTTTAGCAGACCGTTAATCGTTATATTAATGATGCTGATATATCGCACCCGTGCAATCCTTCATTCAGATGGTAGGCCAACACGGGCGTTATTTTACCCCCATTATCCCGAGCCAATAAGGTCTAACTATGTCTTTCTCTCCCCGCAAAGTCGTTATCGTCGGCGGCAACCGAACACCCTTTGCCCGCTCAAATAGCGCCTACAAATCGGCGTCAAACCAGCAACTTTTAACCGCGGCCCTCACCGGCTTAGTCGAACGTTTTCAACTGCAAGGCCAGGCCTTGGGTGAGGTCGTTGCCGGTGCCGTGATTAAACATTCACGTGATTTCAATCTAACTCGTGAATCAGTCTTAGACTGTGGCCTAAGCCCGCAGACACCCTGCTACGACATTCAGCAGGCCTGCGGCACCGGCCTTGAGGCAGCCATCTTGGTCGCCAATAAAATAGCCCTCGGCCAGATCGAATGCGGCATCGCCGGTGGCAGCGACACCACCAGCGACGCACCGATAGGCGTCAGCGAAGGCCTGCGCAAGATTCTATTAGAATGTAATCGCGGCAAGTCGATCGGCGATAAACTAAAGCCGTTCTTTAACTTCAGGCCCCGCGATTTCTCGATTATTACCCCCAGCAATGCCGAGCCCCGTACCGGCTTATCGATGGGCCAGCACTGTCAGATCACCGCCGCCCAATGGCAGATCCCCCGTCTAGCGCAGGATGAGTTGACCCTACGCAGCCACAAAAATCTGGCCCGCGCCTACGACGACGGATTCTTCCAAGACCTGGTTACCCCCTTTGCAGGTGTCGAACGCGATACGATTCTTAGGCCCGACTCTAGCCTTGAAAAACTCAGCAGCCTATCACCGGTCTTTGACCGCGATAACGGCACGATGACGGCGGCCAACTCGACTAACTTAACCGACGGCGCCTCTGCCGTGCTGCTTGCCAGCGAAGAGTGGGCAGAGCAACAGGGCCTACCCGTACTGGCCTATTTCAGCCACTCACAAACCAGCGCCGTCGATTTCTCGGCCGGTAAAGAGGGCTTATTGATGGCACCGACCTACGCCGTGCCGAAGATGCTCGCTAAAGCCGGTTTATCGCTACAGGATTTTGATTATTACGAGATCCACGAGGCCTTCGCCGCACAGGTATTATCGACCCTCGCCGCCTGGGAAGACACTGCCTTCTGCCGTGACTTTTTAGGCTTAGACGAGGCCCTCGGTAGCATCGATCGCGCCAAGCTCAACGTCAACGGCAGCAGCTTAGCGACCGGCCACCCCTTCGCCGCGACCGGTGGCCGCATCGTCGCCACGCTGGCAAAGCTATTAGCCCAGAAGGGAAGGGGGCGTGGCTTGATTTCCATTTGCGCGGCCGGTGGCTTGGGTATCACGGCGATTATTGAGCGCTAAGACGGCGGCAGAGACTTCTATAGCGAAGTCTCTGCGCTAGAGCTGGCAGCTCACTCGCCGATAGCATCAGCCCGCAACCTGCTCACGCTCAAGGCGGATCGTGTTGTTCTTTTCGATCACTTTAAGGTGATGATAGTTTTCATGATCGGTCAGCGATATCGCTAAGCCCACTTCGCCAGATTCAGAGTGCTAAGTTTTGGTGATGGACGAGCCGACCAACCACTTGGATCTCGAGGCCATTGATGGCTTTAGTATCGCACTGAAAAGCTACGATGGTACAACGTTGGTATTGTCTGCCTGTTAATGAGGTAATGACTTAAACAGTCAGGATGTGCTTCTCGCTAGACAGATTATCTCGCTAATATTATTGCTGGTACTTTGAACGCGTTCCTATTTCGTCATGGTTTTACCTTATTGTGCTAGAGAGTCAGTTGAATTAATCTCGATGAAAATTGGCAGGCTTACAAAACAATGGCTAACCCTAACAACCCTATCACAGCGATTGCACCGATACCCTTCGGCAGAGTTGTTGATGCTGAAAAGCCTGTGCTGCTGTACAGGAAGTACATTAAAGACACTATGGGCTCAGCTGCGCATGCGCATCCGAGAGGGCAGTTCATCTTCTCGACGGAAGGCATCACAAGAGTGGTCACCTCAACCGGGGTTTATCTCATCCCTTCATCGCAGGCGTTTTGGTGCCCGCCCAATCATAAGCATGAACTATTTTTCTTGGGCGAAGTTAATATCGCCAATTTATTTATTGATCCTGCTTGGGCGAAGAGTCTGCCAAGTGATCAGCAAGTTTTTAATGTCTCGCCATTGGTAAGGGAGCTTATTCTAAAGGCAACAGAAATCGGCCCTGATTACTCGCCAATAGGGAAAGAGCGCCGTTTAATGGAGGTGATTATTGATGAAATTGCCGAGCTTACCCATTCACCTTTAAAGTTACCGTGGTCAGAGCACCCTAAATTAAGCAAAATTATGCGGATTATTTTCGATAATCCAATAAACAATAACAGTATTGAGCAGTGGGCTGATTATGTACATACATCCACCAGAACCCTCGCCAGAATGTTTAAAAAAGAGGTGAATATGACGTTTAGTGGCTGGCGTATGCAAGTTAGGCTGTTCTATGCCTTAGAAAAGCTGCACGAGGGGGAGCCTGTCACCAGTGTTGCAATGGCATTAGGCTACAGCTCAGCGAGTGCCTTTATTTCGGCGTTTAAAAGGAATCTAGGGCAATCGCCTCTAGAGTATATTGCCGCCAAGAAGAAGTAGGTGGCTTGCTTTTTTTTTACTTTATTTTTCAGAAAGATGTACCAAAAAGTACCCACCTTACCAATAAGTGCTTACTTTGCTTTAGTGAGAGTATTGGCTAGCATAGCATTGGTGTAATGACCGTTGCTGTTACTCCTGCTACGCCACAGGTTTTGAGTAGCAGTGGCTGCTAGAAGCAAATAATGAGCTTAGTTGGGTGCTTAAATGACGACACAAATTAATACAGACTTTTCGCAACGCATTGTGATTCAGCCCGATGACTATCGCTGGGTTGAATCGCCCATGCCTGGGGTAGAGCGAATGATGCTTGACAGGATAGGGGATGAAGTCGCACGCGCAACTTCATTAGTCCGTTATGCGCCTTTTAGCCAATTCTCGCCACATACACATACCGGCGGTGAGGAGTTCTTGGTGCTCGAGGGTGTCTTTGCAGATGAACATCACCGCTATGGTAAGGGTAGCTATGTGCGTAACCCGATTGGTAGCTCGCACACCCCTAAAATAGGTAAAGAAGGGGCGACTATTTTTGTCAAACTACAACAATTTGACCAAAGTGACAGCCAACAAAAAATAATCGATACTCAAACACAGCCATGGCATCAGGGACTAGTGGATGGCCTAACAGTTATGCCGCTACATGAGTTTGAAGGTGAGCAGGTAGCGCTGGTTAAGTGGGCGCCCTATACATCGTTCAACCCTCACCAGCATAGGGGGGGAGAGGAGATCTTGGTGCTAGAGGGCACCTTCCACGATGAGCACGGTAGCTACCCGAAAGGTTCATGGTTACGCAGCCCGCACCTTAGCCGACATAAGCCTTTCACTAAAGAGGATGGTGCTTTGATTTACGTAAAGACGGGGCACTTGTAACGCCGGGGGAGGGAGGTTGTTTTGACAGAAGGTTGAATCGCTGGCGGCGCAAGGCGCCACCAGTTGTCAGGCTACTGATCACCGCTATCTGCGGCAGTGGTATCCTGCTTAGCGGGCTGATTTTCAGCACCGATTTTCAACAGATCCTTGTCATACATTGCCGTCAACAATAACTCGCCATCATCGTCGACTCGAAACTGACCGTATTTAGCGGACTCGTAGTACTCGCCGTGGCCCTCCTGAAAGAAGAAAGCGTTGGTGGCAAATTTCACGTTTCCATTGCGACTTCGGTAACGCAGTAAGCGCTCGTTATCGGCTAATACCTGGTCAGTATACAGCGCTTTAAAGCTGGCGACATGGCGCTTATCCAGGCTCACGATGACATAGCCGCTCGAGGCGTGTTGGTGTGGTTTGCTTTCAGCGATCTCCTGTTGAATTGAGCGGCCCATGCTGAAGTTGAGTGCCATATAGTCGCCTTGCATTAATGACCGGGGGTCGACAGGTGCTAACTCTAGGTAGACAATTTCACCGTTGGCTAGATGCTGTTCCTTTGAGTAAATAGACCCGTTAATCAGGCCGAGAATCACGGCTAGCGATAGGAGTGATATAAGCTTATTCATGGGTCACCTTGGCTATTTTTTGCTGGATGAAGTTAATGGCCAATAATATGACGCCAATAATTAACAAGGTCTGAGACTTATCCAGTAAGCTGACTTCGAGCAGATAATAGTAGTATGAGATGTAGGAAAGCATTGCAACGGTTCCGAGTCCCATTAATACACGATTGCTGTTGGCAAAGCCCAGTAGTAGCACCAATACCCCCACTGTGATGCCTTCTGTATCCATAGTGGCAATGACGATAGCGAGCATGCCTAATAATGCGGCAATGCTGTAGGGGGCAAACAGCTTGTGGCCCAGTCGATCGAGAATATGCCAAACAGTGTAAAGGGCTGCTGCGCCCAAGAGAGCTTGGCCAACCCACCATAGCCAGGGAGACAATATAACCCACAAGAAGATTGACTCGGGCCCATCATTGAAATAAAGCGTCTCAGGGAATAATCTTGATGCTGTTGTTAGAATGACTGTTAGCGTCAGTCCATAGCTAATCGCTCGCTGTGTGGCCATGTGCTTGGGGCAGCGAAACTCGTGCAGCCATAACCATACTGTTATTACCATGATGATGCCGGTGATAAAAATCTGGTAGGGCGCGCCGAAGGCGTATGAGAGGTAACCTCCTGCTAGCATTGATGAAAAGACTCGGTGAATAAAATTAGGCATGACGATGGCGAGCAGTAGGTGGAATACGGCAAGCACGACTAATAGCCAATGAAGGCCTTTATCCGCATGATCCAATATCGGTAACGTCACCAGTACTTGTCCAGCAAAGCTAATGCATAACGCAAAATTGGTAGCGAAGACATGATCAGATTGGCGTAATACGGTATAGGCAGCAACGATAAGTGCGAGTCCTGTTATTGTTAAAGCGTATGCGTTATCCATAAGTGAGCTTGCAAACCCCGTTAAGATAATCAGCAAGAGTACGAACAGCGAAGCTAACCAGGCAGAAAAGGCGACTAATAATTTAACGTACCATGGTGAATCGGATGGCAGCTCTGCAGGCTTCTGGGCTGTAATAATACCGGCTGTCGTTAAAGTCTCCCACATATCGATCGGTGTCTGACTCATGATTGCCACTCCTTCTGAATATGTTTAAGCACAGTGACGACGCCAGCTCCCGTGCCCAGGGTGACTATGGCCAGCATAAGCAGGCCGCCTGTGTCGACGATGAGAAGCCCGGCAAGGCAAGTGGCAATAATAATGACCGATAATCCCGCGCCAGCCAGTATCAGCAGGTCACGAATAAGGTATCGATAGATACCATAGATAGCTCCTAGCCAAGCAAGCCAGATGAAGAAAACTACCGGCTTCCCTTCGAAGATAGCGTAGATGCCCAACCAAGTGATCATAGTGCCGCTGGCAACTGCGAGTAGCCGAGCTGGCCATCGCTCTGCTAGCCATGTGTAGCGGGTTGCAAGTACCTCCCATACCGCTAGGGCAATAATATTGAAAAGAAATAAAGCCCACAGCATCGTTAAATCGGAGTTGAAGAACATGCCTAAGACGCTTTCTGGGCTCATTGAATAGAGCACAATAGAAAGGTTAATCAAGCCGAGCCAGAGAACCCATATTGCGCTAAATCGACCGATTAATGCCCAGGGCAACATTAACATTGCCCAGAAAAAAAACAGTTGCCAAGGATCGGCACCGGTTTGATAAGTTTGGCCGACTAATGCCAGCAATACGCCGAGTAATATTGACGCCACGAATAGGGCGACTTTCGACGAAACCTTCTGCTTATCGAGCATGCAATAGAACAATACAGCGGCAATGATAAGCCCCTCGACCATCGCAAACTTGGCAAATCGCCCAAGGTCATACCAGTTGAAAGCGATAAAAAACAGCGCTGAAAAAGCAATGGCAAGGCCGCCTAGCCAGGTCAGAGCGTGATTGATAAAACTCTGCCAAGCGGGGCTATCTGGGAATATTTTTGAAGCGGTCAGTGCCTCGTCAATTTTGTCGTCAGGGATATAGCCCTGCTCGAGCAGCTCAATGAGCTGGTGTCGCCTCGATTTCATTGTCTTCCTCTTCCTGTACTCTTGTTTTTTCCAATATATCGTCAAGTGATTATGATTATGTATGAATAGTGGGCTATTGCCGTAACAGAAGAGCTTATTTTATTTGATGTATTTCAAGCTAGTTGATTGTAATACGCTTTATTGGCTGTTTTTTGTCTTATCGTTGATTTTTATTGGCCAACAGTGTCTGTGCAGTGGTAGTGATAGCGAGGCCGCCGTTGCAAATATAGGTCGTCGTTACAAACGCTGGTCGCAGCTATTGATCTCAAAGCATGATAATAGCGGGGAGTTTACTGAACAGAAGGGAGGCGTGAGGTAATGTCGTACGTCGATGCGTGGCAGTATGGCCTCTGCAATTAAAGCCGAGTGTAAACTGGCATATTAAGTTTGAACGGCCTTGTGTTTTATTGTGCGCAAGTTCATGTATTGCGGTGCTGTTAATTAGCCTGTCATGCAGTATTACTGCCAACCATAGAGCCACTGAGTGCTGTCTTGTAGTGTTTTCCACTCGATGATCATCGAGCGTTTGCTGATGACAGCTTCTATTGTGCAGGATATAACGTTGTCATCTTCGTCATAGGTAAGTTCTGTGACGATAAAGTGCTTTTCTTTGTTTTCGGTTCGGTTGCCGTCCACTTACTATGGCGTAATTTGTGCGGGTTAATCTTGTTCAAAGCGTCTCCTTGCTCATCTGCTAATTACTCGAGATTGGTTAATTTTTCAGTATTGTAGCCTTAATGAAAACTATGCGATTTGAAAAATCTTATAATCAGTTGGTCATAGAAGGCTTAATGGGGGCTTAAGTTTTGGTAAATTCATATAAAAATATAATTCCCCCGATAAAGGTGGGGAACACTATAAGACCTAGCTTTATGCCCTTTAAATTTTGCTCTTTAAGGTGCTCCCTAAGCATCTCTTTATCTTTTAGCGTTAGTCTGTAGCTACAGTGAGTGCATTGACTGGCTTTATCATCGACCTTTAAGCCACAGTTTGGGCACGGGCCTTTTGGCTTTCTCTTGATTACTGGGTTATAAGTAAATAGATTCATTATTGTTACAGGTTGTGAAGTAAGTCTATGCTGGCTGCCGCTAAGCGTGTTGTTAACTATTTGAAAATAGGGTTTCTTATTGATCGTGTGATTGAGCGTGAAAAGTGGCTGATAGCTGTTTTTGCTAGCCTATAAACCAATAATAACATCTAACCAAGTACGTTTAGCCCGATCTGATGCTTTTTGATAGCTGGCAGCTTCCTCTTCGGCCTTTCTCATGCTTTCAATATTGTCTAGTGTGCCAGGGCGATTGCCGTTTTCTGCTGCGCGCGCACGTGCTTCCTTAGACCGCTGGTCGTATACCTCAGATTTCTTCAATTGCTCGGGTGACGGGGATAAACAGCCTGATAGGCTTATGATGATAAAAATAGATAATATAATTTTGATGCTCAATTTAATCTTCACTTGTTATAAGTTCGTACTCTGACAGGCAGCTAGCTCTGGCTCTTCGTGTTTGATTGCTTTGAGCTCCGCTATGATATTTGAGTTATCAATTTCTTTAACTGCTTTCTTGAGCAGTTTTTTAAGGTTGGGTTTTAAGCAACTCGTTGCTTGATCTACAGGAACACTCTTGAGAAGTAAGAAAATTGCTAATGCATATATGTGCTCTGACTCTGTTAGATAGCCGCTGTTAGTTGTTTTCCACCCCTGCGATCCCGAGCCAGTGTATTGGCTAAAGTTGAATGTTGAGTTAGCCATAAATACCCCAAAGCCAAGAAATGTAGCAGTTATATCTGTAGCAAACTCCCAGTTGTCCCAGCCTCCCGGAGGTGGTTCTATAGCTGTACCGGTAAGGTAATGAGCAAGCTCATGGGCAAAGGTGGCAACTAGCTGAGTGGGGCTTGAAAGTGATGCAGGGTTATAGGTGATAATCACTTCATCTTCACCCTTATATTCAAAAGTCCCTAATGCAGAACTGGGTGTATCTCGAACTACAAGAGTTTCCCCTACGACAGGGTTAATATCTTCTTCTTGGGCTACGAGCTTACATGGCCACTCTTCCATGCCTGCGTATTTCTTAACGGCTTCAAAAGTTTCAATTGCAGCTTCTTCAGGGTCTTTTACTTTGGAGGGGAAATACTGCCTAGTAGGAAGGATAAGTTTGGCCTCTTCATAAAAGTCCTTTCCGCCAAAGTATTTAAGTAACCATTTATAGGTTTCAACCTGAAACATGGAATCTTGCTTAGATATAATAGGTTTTGACTTTAAGAAATTAAACATGATCTCTCTGTGTATTTACTTATAACGCTTATTTGATGGGCGGCTTTGTGGCGAAGCCACACTCAAAGTTGTCCAGCCGCAGGCGCCATTGAACGTTTTGTTATGATTTTTCATGGCGTGAAGATTACTTACGATTAGTTGGCGAAGAGTACTTACGGTTGCGCTTGCTTGGTTTAGGTAAGAATACTTCACGGTTACTAAATGAGGAGTGATGTATTGCCCAATAGATAAGCACAGTCCATAGAGGGCCGAGAAATGGAGCACACAACGCCCAAAATCGAGGAGATGTATTTAAAAATAGCTTCGGGAGTTTTTTAGCATCGATGTAGATAAATGGGGCGATGAAAAGTCCAAGAAAAAAGGGCATTCCATAGCTCATCAAAACTGACGACACTTGAAATGTTTGCATTATTAGGTCCATATTATTTTACTCATAACGCCGCCAACCGTAGTCCACCCAGCTTTGCTGGCGATGCTGCTTGGTCTTGGTACACCTGTACTGATCGTGAAGTAAGCCCATGCTAACTGCCGCTAAGCCGTATTGTTAATTATTTGAGGGGTACAGTACCGTACTAGGTGCGTTATGGGAAGTTACAAGTGACTGATAGCTTGATGTATTAACTACGATTAGGGCGAGCGCTGGCCGTTGGTTGGTAGATAGACTGATGCAAAATGGCCTTGTTAGAGTTTTCTGAAATACCAAAGTGCTCCGCTAATGCCCCCAAATCCTGATAAATAGTAGATTTATATAAATGCATTGATTTACTGATAGCCTCAAGAAGCGGGCCAGCGATATTACTTTTCATATGTTCGTAATCAGCTGATGGCATAGTTACAAGCACTAATAATATAGGAATAACGCTAACCAGTAATTCTTCTGAATATATAGAGATACGGTAAGCAGCCTGCATTATTAGTGAATTTGTCGTATGGAGCGAAGATCTTTACCTTATTTACTTCTCAACTAACGATAAAAAAATGGATCTATAAAGATAACGATAAGCATCAAGATATTCGCTTAAATTTTTGAAGGGAGTTGGATGCTTTATGAGCGATTGTGAGAATCCCCCTTCAATCGTGCAGCTTTGGCACATATCTTGATTACTAAAATCCTACTTAATCTAACGATAACAGGGAGCGTATCACTATGAGCATTTACACACCCTCTAATGCCTATATTACAGCGACAGGCGAATTCTTACCCGGTGAAGTGATTGATAATGATCATATGGAGGCGGTACTCGGCTTGGTCAATGACCAGCCCAGTCGCTTTCGTCGACGAATATTGCAGTCGAATGGCATTAAACAACGGCATTATGCGCTTGACGCATCAGGTCAACCGACGCACATGACGGAGGAGCTGGCTGCCTTGGCCATCCAGCAAGCTATTTCCTATGCCAGCATTACGCTGGAGGACGTTCAGATGCTATCGGTTGGCACCACAATACCTGATCTGTTAGCACCCGGCATTGCATCAATGGTTCATGGTCGCATCAAGGGTGGGCCAATGGATATACTCAGCTGCGCAGGTATTTGTGGCTCAGGTGCTGCTGCATTCAAAGCGGCTGCCATGAGTGTCATTAGTGGCCAACATAAAGCGGCAATAAGCTGTGGCACCGAACGTCCTTCGGTCATTATGCAAGGGAAACGTTTCAGCAAAGAAAGTACTCTCGATCGTACCGATAGTCGTCTTAGTGAAACCTATAACTATTTTAGTGCAGATTTCCTTCGCTGGATGCTCTCTGATGGTGCGGGTGCCTTCGTTATTCAAGATACCCCCAACGATGGACGCCCTTCGTTAAAAATAGAGTGGATCGAAACCACCTCGTATGCGCACGAGCTTCCTACGTGCATGTACATGGGGACAACCAACCCTAATCAGCCAGGCATTGGCAACACGTGGTTGCATCAAGACTCCTTGGGAGAGGTCGATAATTTAGGGCTACTCCTCCTTCGGCAAGACACCAAATTATTGGGCGAGAATATTGTGCGCATCGTCACCGATTTTGCGAAAACGTTAGCTAAGCAAGGTAAGCTAATTGCCGACGAAGTCGATTGGTTTTTGCCGCATATCAGCTCTTTTTTCTTTCAAGAAAAACTCTTTGATGCCTATGCCGAGCAAGGCATACCTATTGCTAAAGAAAAATGGTTCACCAATTTAGAAACTAAAGGCAATACCGGTGCCGCCAGTATGTACATTATGCTGCATGCACTGCTGTATAGCGATCAGATTAAAAAAGGCGAGAAAGTCGTCATGATGATACCTGAATCTGCTCGCTTTTCTGTCACTTATGCACAACTCACCGTCGTCTAACCCATCGAACAATTAAGGATATCCTATGCAACTCCCTTCGTTAACCAGTGATCTATCGCTTGATGCACTACTAGCTCAAAGCCCCTTACAAGCACGCCTTGAAGATGCGGGGGAAATTCCTCAGTGGCTCGGCCGTGCATTGGCTGATGTTTGGTATGGCTTTCATCAGCAATTATGTAACACGCCCATTGTTCAAGCCATCGAGTCGACACAGATCACGGTGGAAGAATACCAAGCCTATTTGCTCAATATGCGCGAACAAGTCAGTCAAGGTGGTCGGTGGATTTCTCAGGCGGCAGCATCCATGGAAAATAGCCATGTGCTTTTACGCAGTGCGCTGATCCGCCATGCCGCGGAAGAGCATCAGGACTTCCTGATGCTTGAAAAAGATTTTCTGCGCACTGGTGGAGACGAACAACGGTTGAATAATGGACTGCTGAATATCGGTAGCCAAGCCTTATCGGCGTTTATTTTTCATGAAGCCAGCAAACCCAATCCCGTGGGTATTTTTGGTGCCACCTTCATCATTGAAGGCTTAGGATCGCACAAAGCAGCTGGATGGTCCTCTGCTATCCAAGCAAGCCTCGATATCGGCAAAGAAGCCACCAGCTTTCTGTATTACCACGGCGTGGCCGATGAAGATCATTATGAAAACCTGATTAAAATATTAACCTCACCCTTCATGACGGCTGAAGCTGCCATTGAGACCCGCCGTATCGCTAAAGTTGTTGGCCGTTTATACGCGCTGCAACTGGCTGAAATTAATAATTACTAAGGAATAAACTATGCGGGATCGTAAAAACCCACAATTTTTTGAGGCCATTAATAATGATCCTCACTTGTCCTTAAGCAGTTACGATCGCCAACTGTATGAAAAGGACATGAGTCGTCGGTCGGTTCGCATCCTGCTACCGCTGGTACGCCTCGTGATGATCGTGTCTATTGCGTTATTGCGTATGGTAAAACGACTGCTGCCGTTTACGATCAAATCACACGGCTTATTAAACCGCTTGGGGGTGTGGTTTATGGCGAACTTTATCTCCAAAGAGGCCTTGGAATACATTATCCGTCATTTCCAGTTGGAATCGGCATTAATTAATTTTGTCGCCAGCAATTGCCAATCCGATGCCGTCATACCGGTGACCTTAATGCCGACACACGTGTCGCAATTGGGGGATGTCGATGGCATGAATGCCATCGTGCTTCATGACATCAATATTTACAATCATGTGATTGATACCGGCGCCTCAGCTGATGTGCGAGTTGATCAACAACTGCCGTTGGAGGCCATTGACTTTTCGGCATTAACGATACCCGCCATTGATGTTGAACCGCATCGTCGACGGCTGTTAAATTTGGATATAGAAACCGCGTCTTACATCATGATTTTCTTTTTAGTGTTGTTTTTAAGCGATGAAGAAGCCGAGCGTGCCGCATTATCGCTCCAGCTTGATGAAAGTTTGATGGCCAGCTTATCCAAACTAACCGGTAACCCTAGCTTTCAACGCCTTTCGGCTTACCCCTTTATGCACCATATTCGCTATCAAACGGATGTCGTGAATGATTTACGCCACCACATGATGAGCATTGACTATGCCTACCATCAATGTCTCGCGATGAAGCCATCACCCTAGGTAGTGTCACGAAGGGTAGGGTGGTGTGAGTATGATTATAAAATGGGGTTTTTAGTGCTATAACGTCCAACTAACCGGTGAGGTTTGCTGACACGTTGTTTTGCGTGTTTTTGCAAAACGTGAGGCCGTAAGCCGAATCCGTGTTCAGTTGCTTGTTATAGCTCGATTTCACTAAACCATACACCTCACTATCTGTGATATTTCCATTAACGATCCAACGTTCCTTGAGTAGGCCTTCAACCTTGAAGCCATGTTTCTTCAGTAGCGCCGATGATGCTACATTATCAGGATCTATGTCAGCTTCTAATCTATTCAATTTCAAGTGTTCAAAACAGAAATGTATTAGAGCTCCAAATGATTCTGCCATTAGTCCCTTCCGCCAGAATAAACTTGATAAGATATAGCCAACCTCAGCTCTTTTGGATTCAGCATAAACATTAAACAAGTTTAATGTCCCGACGAGTTCCCCCGACTCTTTTAAAATAATAGCCAGTAAAAGTGAGCTCCCAGAATCAAAGTTATTAATTGCTGATTTAACTAGTTCAGTCGCTTGTGATTCATTTTCAAAAGGAATGCTGCTCCAATACTCCATAGCTTTAGGGTCTGAATAAATTTTATATAAGCTACGGCTATCACTCTCTTTTACTAAACGTATTAAAACTCTTTCGGTTTCTAGATGAACAGTATCAAATTTCATTGATGACCCTAATTAGAGCTAGAACGCCGGCAGTACAGGCGAGCGAAACGTAGTGTAGCGAGTCCAAGCCGCGCTGTTTTCGGCTGACTGTGATTGGCCTGTTATTGTGCAACACATTACCCTCCTATTGGGTGGTATTGAATAGAAACACCATAAGCGTCATTTCGATTGCTTCTTGATATATGCTCTTTAGGAAGATAGATAGCTAACGATTTTGCATCCAGCCAAACGGGCTGAATAGGCACTGGGTAATAATTCCCCGCTTTATTTTTCATCTCGACATCAACTAACACTTCAGATCTATTCGGGTTAGACAATTCATAAAGTACCACTCGGGTAGTTCCCCCTGACAAAGTACAAGTTCGAAACTCAAGGGTTAGCTCTAGCTGCCTATCGGGTGAAACAAGTTTCTTCTCATTAGCCCTATCGCAGATATTATTTGAGCTTAATGGGGCGGTAATTAACTGTGACAATATGCTTACAAAAACATACAAGCCAAAAGCAGTGAAAATTCCAAGGAATATTTTATTTCGCTTCACTATTGAGCCTCATCTGCACTATAATTCCGTGATTAATCTGCGTATTTTGTGGAGCGCTTTTGTATGCGATACTGAGCGCAGCGAATAGCATATAAAGGAGCGGAGCAAAATACGTCGGCTTGAATACACTTGTTAGAGATTTACACTTAGCTTTTTAGTATAGAACTTACTATATGGATCTAGCTTGTATTCACCAAAAGGTGGGCATTCAACAAAACCATGCATTTCATACATGGTTATTGCTGGATTAAAGGCTTCATTACTACCTGTTTCCAAGCTGATTTCGCCGTATGAGCGCTTTCTTGCTTCAGTAATGATCTCAGATAATAGCCTTGCTCCAATACCTTTTCGCAGATGATTTTCATCTGTTTTCATTGATTTGATCTCGCCTACGCTTGAATATAGCTCTTTAAGCGCACCACAGCCAACCAGCTCATTATTGATGCGGGCTGACCAAAAGGTGACAGAGGGATCTTTCAGTTTTTCGGGATCTATAGCATGCACGCTTTCAGCCGGAGAATGCTTATACATTTCCTGTATATGAGTATTGAGCAATCTCTCAATTGCACCATCTGAAAGATCGTCTTTCTGTATTTGAATCATCACACTTCTCCTTGATTACCTAACGCCTCGAACAGCGGCCGGAGGTCCGTTGCTGCGTCTTGTTATAGCGCACTAGACTTCTACCTCAAATCCTAGATCTATGTCACACGCAGCATAACCGCCTCGAACGCCCCAGTTGTCTAGGGTTATTTCTCGTAACATTATCTTTACGTGATTATTTGGTATACCGAAAGGCTTAAGGTTCTTCACGATTGTTTGGTAAAGTGATCTCTTCGCATCGAGACTTCTCCCTGCAATGCAATCGATACTTATGTGAGTCACGTATTCCGGTTTTTCACGATCAGGCGGGCACTCGAATCGATGCGCTTTATGAACGATTAACCGTACATGCCGATCAGTTGGCTTAATTTTGAAGCTAGAACGTAAAGCCGAATGAACTGCCTCCATGATTCCTGATTCTTCCTCTTCCGAATATTCTCTTCGGACTTCAATTAGTACACTAGGCATGAATTCCTTCCTGAGTTATAGCGCCGCCAACAACAGCTGATCGTGCGAAGTCCAGCCAGCTTTGCTGATTGTGAAGTAAGTCCATGCTAACTGCCGCTAAGCCGTGTTGTTAATTATTTGAGAGATACAATACCGTACTAATGGCTGGATGGGAAGTTACAAGTAGCTGATAAATGAAGAATTCACGACGATTACGGGAAGTAGTGGGCGTTGGCAGAGAGGCTGGTGTTAGTATGATTAGAGAGTGGAGCTTTTAGCGCTATAACGCTGCAATATAGGGCGTATAAATGCTTGGCTAAAATTAGCGAAGAATGAGCGCCAGCCAAGCTTTAGACTTCCCATAGACAACTGTCTTGTTAGTTTACATTTGCACCAATATTAGCGAAAAAATACTTAGCCAAATTAGCTTAATCCAATAGGAAATACGTTGATAGTAGCCAGTTAGTTTCTGTTTTTTAAGGCCTTGATACATTTTTAATAGGTAATAGGTCGATAAAAAAACAATAGCAATTGAGGTTGCTCTAAACCAGAAAGGGATATAAATTGACTCTGGACTGAAAGCTATGAATATTGGTGCGATTAAAAGTGCTAAGAGCATAATTAAGCCAGCCCAAGAGTGAATTTTGCAATTTAGTGTTGGTGACTTAGTGTATGGATCTTTATCCATAGGGAAATAACCTGCAGCCCAAGTGCCAATACCGTGAATAATAATTAAAATTCCAGAAATAGTGATAGCGATATTTGAGTCATCAAGTTGAACTATTGCCCACCCGAATAAGCAGAATATGAAACCTAAGGGATAGTTATTTATTGCTGGTGATATTTTTTCAGTTGGACTGCCAGCTGCGCCTAATTCACTACAGAATTGATTTGCGTGATCGTAATGAGGATAGAATCTAGCAGCAATATATACGCCGATTGTAATCCAAATAGTTGCAATCAGCCCTGATAACATAGCGATACTTTCTAACAACATCATACTCCTTGTGTAAACTAACGCCCACAGCTGCAGGCGGTGTGGTGTGGAAGCTACTTTTCGGCACTTTGCAAAGCGGATGACGCACCATACCGCTCCGACAGCCTGTGATTGTTATATTGCATATTTCACAGCACTTTCAGCATGTATTTCTGTGGTGTCGAATAACCTAGTATTTGTATCGCCTTGATTAACTAGCATTCCAATTTCTGTGCATCCAAGAATTACCGCATCAGCGCCTTGATTAGACAGCGATTCAATTATACGGAGATACTCGTCCTTTGATTTTTTACGCACATCCCCCAGGCAAAGCTCCTGATAAATTACGTTATGGACAATTAAAATGTCTTCTTGATTGGGAGTTAGAACATTGAGACCATAGCGCTCTTTTAACCGCCCCTTATAGAAATCCTGCTCCATTGTAAATGCAGTACCAAGCAACCCTACGGTTTGAATACCTTCACCTACAAGAACCTCTGCAGTCGCATCAGCTATGTGAAGCAACGGGATGTCGATCGCCTCTTCTATTTGCGGAGAAACCTTGTGCATTGTGTTTGTGCAAATGAGTAAGAAATCAGCACCGGCAGATTCAACTTTTTGAGCCGCATCAGAAAGTATTTTTGCCGTAGCTTCCCAATCTCCTTCATGCTGCATATGCTCTATCTGTGCAAAATCCACACTGTACATGGCTATCTTGGCTGAATGTAACCCTCCGAGGCGTTTCTTAACCCCTTCATTGATAGCTCGATAGTAATCGGCCGTACTCTCCCAGCTCATACCACCCAAAAGACCTACTGTTTTCATGATACCTCTGCATTCTCCATTGCAATATAACGTCCAAAGCAGCGGCTTATTCTGCGTCTTTAGAGCGAAGCGACAGCATAATAAGTCCTACTGGCTTGGCTTGTTACATTTCTCTATTTTAAACCTATTCCCGCAATAACTGCTGCTATAGCAATACCAATAACTACTTTACCCCAACCGGTATTATGCCACGCCGGGTCATTATTGGTTGCGTTACTTATTACAACATCTATGCTTGCGGACTCACTCAATGTATCTAGTCCTGCATCTTTTCGCATTTCACGTAGAGCTAGTTCTTTTTCGATTTCTGCTTTAAGTTCATAGAATTTAGATCTTAAAGCGCGATAATCGGTTATGAATAATGCGCAAATACCAAAGACTACGACCGGAGGAATAATAACTTTATAGAACGACAGAATATCTCTTCCTTCAAATGGTATTGCCGGTATCACTTCCCAAAGGTTGCTTATGGGAAATATCCATGTTTTAGCAAGCAGCCATTTAATACCTGAATTTATACTCTCAGCAAGCGAGAAACTACTTCCATCAGTCCAAAAGTAAATTCCTTTAATACACGTCATCAAAAAATAGACAACAGCTAAGAAAGCGACGATATAAGCCAATCTAGATCGCTTTTTTGATTTTTTGAGTTTATCCGTAAATCTCAATCAATCCTCCTTAAGCGGATAGAAATGTAACGCCGCCAACAGCGGCTGAGCGTAGTGAAGTCCAGCCAGCATTTCTGGCGATGCTGATTGGTCTTCTTATAGCTTGGCTTGGTGCACTGTTGCCGATTGTGAAGTAAGTCCATGCTAACTGCCGCTAAGCCGTGTTGTTAATTATTTGAGAGATACAGTATCGCACTTATGGTTGGATGGAAAGTTACAAGTGGCTGATAGCTGTAAGAATTTACGGAGATGAGGAGAGTAGTCCAGTTGGGAGGTAGGTTGTTGTGAGTATGATTAGATAATGGGGCTTTTAGCGCTATAACGCCGGAATTACCCGCCGGAGGTAACTGGCGACTTTTGTGTTCCGCACAAAAGGTGACAGGTGCCGGCGGTCGGGTGCATGCCCTTGTTATGCGGGCCTACTTACACACCTCAATAACATCAAATTTTCCATCCAAATAGTTAGCGCTATCAAGAGGCAAGCTCATTACAAAGGTGCTATCTTCATCAAGCACTAAGACAAGCCTATTTTTGGAAATTTCATTTGTTACAGAAGCAACAGATTTAACTAGTTGTTGATCATCTAAGTAAGAGTGATCAAAAGTCCATTCATACTGTTTTTTACCAGTATCAACGGTTACTCTCTCAGTACCTGAACCATCGTTATATTCAGACGTTGTTGCAAAACCACCAAATGATTTATCGACTATTTTTAAGAGGGACTTAACCAACCCTTCATAGCTTCCATCTTCAAGAGCCCACTCTCCAAGATGCATCGTTCTATCTTCATTGTTCTCTTCAATTGCGTAGAACAATCCCGAGTCGAATTCTCTTTCTAGACCGAGTTCTATCTCGTCCACGCTAGGGAATTCGTTTCGATCTACATTAATACCATCTTTTTCAAGCAATCCATGTAGCTTGTCTAAGTATTCATCGGTTACGTAAGTCATTATTAACTCCTTTTTTTAATAGTTTAAAATTTCGCATAACGCCGTGCGCACAGGCTGCCGAAGGCAGTCCAGCCCGAAGGGCGATTGTGCCGCACCTTGTTATGTGTGCGAACGGATTTAGTGAGTTTATTTAGCATTAGTAGTAGTAGCAGTGCATGATTTTATACGTTGTAAGTCATTCTTGATTATTTTGGGCAACACAACAATTGGTGTTATTAAAATCAGCAAAGCGTCATTAAAATATGCCCACTGCCCGAAAACGAAAATCAGGGCTAAAGTAAGTATCCATTTAGACGCCAGGTAAGAATACAGCCACTTAGGTTCAGCTAGTTTCTTGCTGAGGCTCCAAATCATTGAATCTATATACAACTTAGCTTGAGTTAACATTTATTTCCTGTAGTACACATAACGTTGAGAGCCGCGGCGCGTTTATGCGTCCGCTGACTTAACTTGTTATGAGTATAAGGCACGTACTAACGAATCTCCGGGTTTAGAATGAACTGAAAATCGAAGCAATCGCTTCGAAGATAGTGCTAATGCCTTCCATGAACATTTCAAATACTCCAGATACGCACTCCGCCAACGTATCTCCCGTCATTACAGCGGGAGCCGTCAGACCACCAAACGCGGCGACCGCAACAAGACCAGTAAAAAGGTTTGTACCGGCAACAAGAAGAATCACGACACAGACTATTAGAGTAAGAGAAGACACTGAAGCGAGAGCCTTCACTCCAATAGATTTTTCCTTTTTCTCACTCATAGTTTCACCTTACTCATAACGCTGCCAACAGCGGCAGAGCGTAGCGAAGTCCAGCCAGCTTTGCTGGTTGGCCTTGTTATAGCTGAGCTTGGTACATTGTTGCCGATTGTGAAGTAAGTCCATGCTAACTGCCGCTAAGCGTGTTGTTAATTATTTGAGAGATACAGTACCGCACTTATGGTTGGATGGAAAGTTACAAGTGGCTGATAGCTGTAGGGGGTTACGACGTTTATGATGCGGAGTAGGTGATGTGGATAGATGGCTGATATAAGCAAGATTAGAGCCTATCCAGACACCTACCTTCACCGTTTCTAAGCGAAACAGAGTTGAATATATACGACAAAATAGCGATAGATGTCTTAGTTATCGGTGAGACTCCCATGATACTCAATGTTTACTTTAGAAAACTTAAGGCCACTTGGTAACCGTAGACCGCTAACTACTGCGGGTGCTTTTGGTACTTTGGACTTGTGATCTATAGCTAACTCGTCAAATGGGATGTTAACGACGAAAGATATGCCGTTAGATGTTTCGCCATAAAGTGAATCTTGTGGCTCTGAAGCGTCATTTGTGCCATATATCGCGTAACTAGAGCCATTATGATTGACAGCAAGCCCTACAACAGAATCTGCGTAATTTGGATCATCTGGCCCCCAACCAAGAAACCAATAAGTAATATTTTGATGCATCCAATGACTCGTTGTACTTGGAAGCTTTATTACTGTCCATGGACCATTAGTTGAAACCTCAAAATCATAGAATATAGAAGGGCTCGGAGAACCAAGCTTTCCATGATCTTTAAGCTTCTTTATTGGCGACTTTAAAGAATTACCTTTTACAAGGACGTATCTTTCATAGTTTGCTTCTCTCATTTGCTTCGTAGTGCTATAGGCGACGATATCTGCTGAAGCAAGATTGGCGAAAAGTAGAGTTATTGTAAGTAGTATGTACTTCATTCTGATTCCATTAAAACCGCTAACACCGCTAACACCGCTAACACCGCTAACACCGCTAACACCGCTAACGCTTAGCTCACCGGAAAAATGCGAGCGCAGCGAGTATTTTGTCCGGTGGAGCTACTTGTTAGCAGTTTACGCACTTTCTTTTGTCCCTGTGTACTTACCCTTAATCCATTTCCAGATGAAGATGAATGGGATGAAAATAAGGAACCAGAATTTTTTTGCAAAGATTGCAAGCAAGGCCAGCAGACCTGCACTAGTTTTTGCCGCAGCCTTACCTGTTATTAGTTTGTATGCCAGCGCTCCTGCCCCAACTGCCGCCACTGTATCTGTGCCCGGAACGAAATCAGCGTACTTTGAGCCTTCGTCATATTGATAAGCAGCTAAAGAGGGGGATAGTGACGCTTGTGCATTGGCGAATTGATTCGGATTGCCCATCCATACTATTTCGGCAAAACCCTTACGGCCTAGTTTCATTGCTTTTGCATTTACAATAGAGGCACCTTCACTTGTGTGACCGGATATTGCCCAATATACAATTGCGTTCGCTTTATCGAGATACGGTTCTTGAGCCCACCCATCAACATATAATTTGGGATAGCCTTTTTCCTTTATTTTATTTGCAGCTTCAGTGCTCTTTTGAATTTTTTTCAGTAATTCATTCTTATCTATATGTTCCTCCCAATCATCCATTTTTACATACCCAATATCATGGTATGTGAAAAGCACCTGTGTATCTTGGCTAGGGCCTTCAACTCGAACGATTAATGCATCTGGCTTGAAACCGTCATGCCCCTCAGAAATACGCATATATTCATGCGCCTCTTTGCCTTTGACTAAATATTCCTCGGAAGTTGTAGTGACAGAGGCATTAGAGCCGACCAATTGATATTTTCCAGGTTCTACCTGCCAGTCGAGAGCTTGGATTTGCTCAATCATAGCATTTTCATCCAACGCTGCTGCTTGTGTTGCTACTACGGTAATCAGAGCCGCAAAAACCCATCGTAGGTAACTCGTGCTACCGTAACTCTTCAACATGACTTTGTTCTCCTTTTTTACTGCTAACGCCTGCCAACAGCGGCTGAGCATAGCGAAGTCCAGCCAGCTTTGCTGGCAATGCTGATTGGCCTTGTTATAGCTGGGCTTGGTACATTCTTGATGATTGTGAAGTAAGTCCATGCTAACTGCCGCTAAGCGTGTTGTTAATTATTTGAGAGATACAGTATCGCACTTATGGTTGGATGGAAAGTTACAAGTGGCTGATAGCTGTAAGTATTTACGACGGTAAAGGGGAGTGATGGGTATTGGAAGAGAGGCTGTGTCAGTATGATTAGAGAGTGGGGCTTTTAGCGCTATAACGCCTAAATAAGCGGCGAAGTGCGTAGCACTTTGTCGCGCTTGATTGCCTTGTTATATGCCGGTGGTTATTCACCTGCGTAACCCTCTTGCCAAAACGATTGGCCTAGCTTGCACTTGTCTATATTGAAGCCTTGGGGGTATTTTTCAAAACCAGAAACTCCTTTTAGTTTTTCAACTACCTTCAATGCTTCTGCCTCGGATTTGTAGATGCCAATAGTCTTAGTGCTTTCTTCACCTTCACTATAAATATGAGTATGTTCTAAAAGGTATACGTACTCCATCATGATCCCTTAGGCATATAACGCCCGGAGCTGCGGAAAAGTAGGGTGGCGGCCGTTTTGCGCCCTTTGCAAAACGGATGACGCGCAACTTTTTCCGACAGCCTGCGATTGTTATGTGCTGACATTAATCTACTACGAACAATTTGGCACCATCCTTAGTTGAGGAGCGATGAGGCTCTGCGTCGTCTGCGACTTGGTAACTCATGCCCGGAGTAAGAACAAACTCACGGCCGTCATCGAGCTCAGTGTGTAACTCACCTTCTAGGCAAAACAAGATATGTCCTTTTGAACACCAATGGTCGGCAAGGTAGCCGGGGGTATACTCAACCATGCGAACTCTAAGTTCTCCAAAGTTTCTTGTTCTCCAATATGCCTTACCCGTTTCACCTGGATGTTCTGTTCGTTCAACATCATTCCAGTCTGTAGTACCAAAGGGCAATTTTTCAATTTTCATCACATATCCTATCTGATGATACGTACGGTATTAGTGGGCACATAACGCCGCAAACAACTGCATAGCAAGCTGGTGCGACTTTGTGCGGTACGCACAAAGCGTGACAGTTTGCGGAGTCAGATTGCTTTGCCTGGTTATGAGACATTACGACTCATGACTATATTTGCTCGAGAGTACATTGGGTGCTGCCCCTCAAAAATAGTGTTAAAGCCATATTTTTTGTAAAGCTCAATTGCTGGTTTAAGTTTGGTATTTGATACTAAATATACTCTTTTTGCGCCGATCTCACTAAGTTTAGATAATGCTGCCTCAATGAGCTTATTACCATAACCTTTTCCTTGGCTATAAGGTGAAACAGCCATTCGAGCAAGTTCAAATACCCCATCTTCTTCATAGAATAGTGAGCAGACGCCATGAACACGATCATTCGATGCCAAGCTAAAAATATAACCACCGTCTTCAATTATTTTAAATGGATTTTCAGCTAAAGCATGATCAGCTGCTTCGAGTTCAAAATACGTAGTTATCCATTCTTCATTTAAGTGAATAAAATCATCTAGGAATTCTTTCTGATTCTCTAACACTTCCATATCTATCTACAACTCCTTCTCATAACGCTGCCAACAGCGGCAGAGTGTAGCGAAGTCCAGCCAGCTTTGCTGGCGGTGCTGATTGGCCTTGTTATAGCTGGGCTTGGTACATTGTTGCCGATTGTGAAGTAAGTCCATGCTAACTGCCGCTAAGCCGTGTTGTTAATTATTTGAACGATAGAGTACCGTACTAATGGCTGTATGAAAAGCGGTAAGTTGCTGATCAAGAGAGGATTTACGACGATTGCGGAGAGTGGGGGGAGGCTCTTATGAGTATGATTAGTGAGTGGAGCTTTTAGCGCTATAACGCCACTGTTTACGGGTGCCAGCGAGTGGTTTGGGTGTGGTGTAAGCGCAGTGACTACAAACCAGGATGTGAGCTGGAACTCCGAAACACAGCCTTGTTATGTCTGCCACCCTGCAAGCTAAGACTACCTACAGCTGCTAACACCGCGTTTATTATTGTTAACCCAGGCTACCGCATCACAAGCCCAATGCAAAACCACAAGCCACTGACATCCCTATGGGTTGCCTCCAGCTAACCTCGAACTTCTGGCAACAGCCAGCGCAAGAGACTAGAGAGGAATAGCGATGGGTGTCCACAGCCAAACAACCCCCATCCTACTGATAAGCATAAGCTTCACAGGATAAATAATGATGGGTGGCTTAGTTTTTATCATAACGCCTGTGACCCGCCTCTTCAGGAGAGGTTGAGTTGCTGGTGCGGCTAAGACCGGGGTGGCTTGTTACGAGGGGCGTAGGAATATAGCGTTTCCGGGTTATTGGTGTTGTGTATGGGCTTCATACGACGACCAGAAGCACTGTGCTTCGATCTGAAAACTTGGCACTGACATCAAAATGATTTACAGTGGGTGTTTTTGGTGATTTATCTTGCATTATCGGAAAGAGTTAGACGGTTTACGAGCAATAGCAATTGTAGCTGTAATTATTTATCACGCACATATGACATTTTTTGGTACCCATATATTAAAGGGTGGTTTTTTTGGTGTTGATGTTTTCTTCGTTCTTTCCGGCTATCTAATCACAGGGATTATACGTAGCCAAATGGATAAAGGCTCTTTTTCATTCCTTGATTTCTATTGGCGAAGAGCAAAAAGAATTGTCCCTGCATTATTAGCTATGTTAGTAGTTACCTCGGTAATAGCTTACCTAATACTATTGCCCGATGATTTAGTTACTTACGCGAACTCACTTAAGTCAACGCTATACTTTGGCTCAAACTATTTCTTTTACGGCGAAGATAGTTATGTTTCAGATAGTAGTAGTTACAAGCCACTGCTTCATACCTGGAGCCTGGCAGTAGAGTGGCAATTTTACATTGTATTCCCTGTTATTATTTTCTTTACAAACCGATTCTTTAAAAAGTATTTGTTTGAAATCTTGCTCGCTCTTACATTGATCTCGTTGCAGTATGCAAATTTTTCTGTCAAAGAAAACCCCGACATGGCGTTTTACCTGCTTCCTGCAAGAGCCTGGGAACTTATATTAGGTGGATTAGTTACGTTTTATGATCGAGATCAGCTTGATAAATTGAAGTATTCGAAATTCGAAAACCCGCTTCTTCGATCGCTCCCAATCCTGGGGTTATCCCTTATTTCCTATAGTATATTGTTTATTGGCGACGATGTTAGTCATCCATCATTTATAACCCTCATACCTGTGCTTGGGACCTGCTTGTTTATTATGTTTGCGCGTAAGGGGGAAATTGCTACTGACTTTTTATCGATGAAAGTCATGGTTTTAATTGGTTTGATATCCTACCCATTATATCTTTGGCATCAACCTATATTTGTTTTCTTTCGATTTATAAAGCAGGAGCCGTTTAGGTATCACGATCTACTGCTACTCATATGCCTGTCAACTTTTTTATCTGTAATTACCTATAAGTTTATCGAATCTAAGTATCGGATAAAGAAAGTCAGCTTAGTTAAAAAAGGTGGCTTAATAGCCGCCTGTGCGGCATGTTTCTCTTTTGCTTATGCTGCCGATATCACTAATGGCTTCCCCGGCCGTTTAAGCGGTATTGTGAAGAGCTCATTTAGTAGCTATAAGACTCTGGAGTGGTCAAAAATGAGAGATAGCAAAAATGTTGGCGTGACATATTCTGGCAAAAAACGAATAAAATGCGATTCTCGGACTGTTGATTCGGCATGTAAGTTTGGCAATGGCGATTGGGTTACAATTGGTGATAGCTATGCTGGCCAATTGGATTGGGGATTAAAAGAGCGGTTGGATAAATCTGGTCAAGGTTTAATTTCCTATACCCGACAGCAATGCCCATTTGTCAGCCCTGATATCTTTATTGGCAGTCGCGCAAACTGTGTATACGAAAACATAGACCGCTTAGATGCCATCAGCAAATTTAAAGGTAAAAAGAAAATAATTGTCGCCGCATTCTATGAGCAATTTTACAGATCAAAACAAGCTCTTAAGAATCCGATCAAGTCGGCATCAGACAAGATTATACGTGGCAAAAAACTAAAACCAAGTATTGTATGGCAAAGTTATGCCGACAACATAAACGCTCTTCTAGATAATGGTCATGAGGTATATGTTGTTTATCCTGTCCCAAGTCCAGGGGTAGATGTTAAAAAGCTCTTGTTTTCTCAATTAATATATGAAAAACATGGGCTTGAAACCCAATATAGCAAAGGCAATAAAGCATTTGAGCGAGCAAATAAGCTGTCGATGGAACTAGATGTGTTCTTGAAGGATCGTCCAGGACTACACAAAATATATCCTAGAGATATTTTTTGCGATGAAAATAAACAGTGCCAAATAATTAACGAAACTGGTGGGTTGTATAATCATAAAGGGCATTTAAGTTATTCTGGAGTCCAGATGGTTTTAGATAAAATCATCAGCAAGTAATCCACCTCTACTTATTGGCCTCATAGTTATTGTGATCGTGACAGCATGATCACAATAATTAACACGGAAATAATTATTAACCTCCGCTTTTCGCGCTCTAAGCTTAATGGTGCTGGTGAATTAGAGTAGGTGGCTTAGTTATTCTTGTTAGATTTAAGATTTGACAGTGGAGCTAGGACTATTGCAGTTTCTCGTTTCATATTGAGTTATAACGCCCAAATAAAGGGCCGGAGCGCAGCGACGGTCCAGCCCACGTGTTTTTGTGGGCGTTCTTTGACTTGCTTGTTATAGGTTTTATGCCCATAAATATTCGACACTATTTCCTTTTACAAAAGACATTGCTAAGCCTGTTTTTTCTACGAAGTACTCAACATTATTGTTATTAACTCCAAGAGCTGGAATTGAAAACAGTTTTGTACCGCTAGCCCACACATAGATAATATTGTGAGTACCAGAAAATTGAAGGAATTTTGCTTCTCCAATACTCCTCGCCAAGTCTTGAATAGTAAAGTTTTCTTTCAATTCAACATTTAAGCTCAATGGCCCAAGTGAGTCGTCTTGGGCGCAACAAGCTTGTCTAATTACGTTGATATTCATAGTGACCTATAACGCCGCCAACAGCGGCTGAGCGTAGCGAAGTCCAGCCAGCTTTGCTGGCGATGCTGCTTGGCCTTGTTATAGCTGGGCTTGGTACATTGTTGCTGATTGTGAAGTAAGTCCATGCTAACTGCTGCTAAGCCGTGTTGTTAATTATTTGAGGGTTACAGTACCGTACTAACGGCTGGATGGAAAGTTACAAGTGGCTGATAGCTGTAAGAATTTACGACGATTACGGGGAGTTGTGGGTGTTGGAAGAGAGACTATGTGAGTATGATTAGAGAGTGGAGCTTTTAGCGCTATAACGCCGCCAACAGCGGATGAGCGTAGCGAAGTCCAGCCAGCTTTGCTGGCGATGCTGATTGGCCTTGTTATAGCTGGGCTTGGTACATTGTTGCTGATTGTGAAGTAAGTCCATGCTAACTGCCGCTAAGCCGTGTTGTTAATTATTTGAGAGATACAGTACCGTACTAATGGTCGGATGGAAAGTTACAAGTGGCTGATAGCTGTAAGAATTTACGACGATTACGGGGAGTTGTGGGTGTTGGAAGAGAGACTATGTGAGTATGATTAGAGAGTGGAGCTTTTAGCGCTATAACGCCGCGCACAACCGCCGGAGGTCGGCTTGCTGCGCCTTGTTATGGCTTACCATACCCTAACCTCTCTAATCGTTCAGCTACTTGTTCTCGA